>JBKPAM010000106.1:0-17843 GCA_046726435.1 Actinomycetota bacterium | reverse complement strand
GGGCTTCCCGCGCAGGTCGGAGAGCCGCACGCTCTCACCGGTGTCGCTCTGGAGCTCGAAGTCGGGTGCCGGCCGGCCTTCCTCGATCACGCCGGGACTCTAGCTAGCTACCCTGGCTCGGGTGCGCGGCTTCCGTGACATGAACCCGACGCTCCGCGGCTTCCTGATCATCGCGCTCATCGCCGTGGTGGTCGTCGTGCTGCAGTTGGAGGCGACGCTCACCGCGCTCTTCCTGCTCGCCCAGATCGCGTTCTTCCTCGCGATTGCGTACTTCATCTTCCTGCTCTGGCGCGACCGCCGGGACCAGATCTCGATGTGGTCGACGCGCTCGCGTGTGGTCTTTTACGGGGCCGCGGTACTGCTCGTCGTGAACGTCGCCTCGCGCTTCTTCGTCTCCGTCGGCGGCGGGTGGAACCTGCTCGTCTTCCTGGCGGTTTTCGTCCTGGCCGGCTTCGCCATGTGGCGCGTGTGGCGCGACGAGCACACCTACGGCTACTGATCTCCGAGAGCTGGATCTCGTAACTGGCTGTTACTTGGGGTTCGAGGCCGTCGCCGAGACCGCGACTCTGGCCCCGTCGAGCTTGTCGAGTGCCTCGCGGATCGTCACTTGGCGGCCAACTAAGGCGTCGCTTGCGATGCCGCTGAAGAGGCCGTGCCGGCTCTGCCGACGCGGCCGGCTTGAACACCGTCTAGGGCGTCCAAAGCCTCCCGGATCGTCACGTGGCGCCCGACAAAAATCGGCGTGTCGCGCTCCGTGTAGCGGCTCGCCTCGGACTCGCGCAAGGTCAGCATCAGGTGCATGAAGTCCGCCGGCTCCTCGCACTCGAAGGCGGTCATGAACTCCTGGTCGTCGATTCCGAACGAGTACGTCGTGTGGTTGACGATCGTTGCGAACTCGTGCCCCACGTGCATGTGCTCGTCCATCGCGCGCTGGCGGTCCTCCTTCGGCAGCGAGTACCACGAGCGTAGCTTCACGAACGGGTAGACGACGAGGTACGGCGAGCCCTTCGGGACCACCTGCCGAGGCCGGCGCGCCTTGGTGTACTCGGACGCCTTCGTGGTGGCGAGGTACGAATACGGCGTGGTCAGCCAGCCTGCGAGCGGCGTCGCGTTCAGCGCCGCCCCAAGCTCGCCGAGATCCTCGTACCGCTCGGTGATCTTCCAGAGGAAGAAGTCCGAGTCGGGGCGCACGCCCGTGACCGAGTACGCACGCAGCGAGGCCATTCGGCCCGCGAAGTCCTCGACCACCTCCGCGAACGCGTCCTTCCCCGCGAGGCGCTCGTCGATCGGCAGTCGCCGCCAGGCGGGATCGACGCGAAAGAAGGTGTACGCGAGGTACTGGCCGGCCACGCCGAAACCCTAGCGGGAGCACCGTGGAAAGCTGCCGTGGCGCAGGTCGGCAACGGCTCGCCTGAAGAGCGGGAGGCTTGGCTTCGGCGTTCGGTCGGCGAAGTAGAGCCCAGACTGCCAGCCGCCGAGATCGGCCTCGTCGAAGGTGTGGAAGATGAACAGCCCGCGGACGGTCGGCTGGCAGTATGCGAGCTCGAGAGCGCGACGGTAGTAGGCCGCCTGGAGTGAGAAGGAGACGCTGTCGCTGCCGGCGGGCGAGGAGAGGTCGTCGTAGAAACGGCGCTTCTTCGCGGGCACACGGGTCTGGACGCCGAACTCCGTGTAGTAGATCGGCAGCCCCGCGCCCGGCTGGGCGGTTCCATGGAAGGCCTCGTCGAGGAGCGCGACGAGCTTCGGGTAGTCCGCGATCGTGATCGAGGTGTTCTGGGCGTGCGTCTCCGTCGGCGGAACGCGAGACGCCTGCATGTAGGGATGGAAGGCGAACGCGTCCATCAGCGGCCTGGTGCGGCCGCTCGCCCGGTAGGCGGTGCCCAGGTCGCGGATGAAGGCCGTCGGCGAATGGGTCGGTCGCGAGCCGCCGGGGCGGTCACCGCCACGCGGGGAGAGAGCGCCGCCCAGGACCTGCACTCCGGCGTCGGCCGACTTGATGGCGTCGTAGCTGCGGGCGAGCAGGTCCTCATACGCGCGTGCGGCGAGGTCGGTGCCCCCGGCGCCGAACTGCGGCTTCCAGAAGGTGCTCAGGTTTGGCTCGTTGCCGACGATCACGGCGTGCAGCGCCGGAAGCGCACGCACGAGAGCCCCGGCGAACCCCGCGAACTGGGCGCGCTCGGCAGGCGTGCGGGGCGTGTCGCGGCCGAGCCCGTTCCAAAGCATCACGAAGAACTGCATCCGTGCGTTCTTCGTCGCGCGGCCGACGTTGCGCAGCACGCGGACGACGGAGGCGGGCGGCCGACGCTGACCCGCGGTCCACGTTGCGGACACCACCGCCGCCTGGAAGCCCGCGGCACGGGAGGCGTCCACCTGTGCCTGCGCGAAGCTCGGGCTCCGCTGTGCCAGCGCGTCGTCGACGACACCGACGACGAACGACTGGGTTCGCGCGCTCCGTGGGCTCGGAGGCGGTGGCAGGCGCACGGCGCTCGTGTCGACAGGCCGCGTCGGGCTGAGCGGGGCGGCGGACGTCGTCCCTGGCGGCGCCGGCGCGGCGGTGGTGGTTGCCGACGGTGTCGTACCGGTTCGAGGCGACCGGGGAGGGGAGGCGCTTCCGCCGCCCGACGAGAGGACGATCGCCGCGATCACCCCGGCCACGGCTGCGGCCGCCACGACCGCTGCGAGCACGGCTTTCTTCACGGGGTCCGAGGCTACCCTTGCCCCGCGATGCCTACACGCGTCGAGGAGCAGCTGAAGGGGCTCCCGGCGAAGCCGGGCGTCTACCTCTTCCGTGACCAGCGCGGCGAGGTGCTCTACATCGGGAAGGCCAAGTCACTGCGCCCGCGCGTGCGCAGCTACTTCCAGGCGGGTCGCTCCAACACGCGCTCGACGATCAGGGACCTTCCTGACCGCGTTGCGGACATCGAGGTAATCGTCACGAACACCGAGGTCGAGGCCCTGCACCTCGAGCAGAACCTCGTCAAGCGCCACCGGCCACCGTTCAACGTCCGCCTCCGCGACGACAAGTCGTTTCCGTACATCGCCGTCACAGTGGAGGACGACTATCCGCGCGTGATGTTCACCCGCGAGCGCCACCGCCGCGGCGTCGTCTACTTCGGCCCGTACGCGAACGCGAAGAAGGTGCGGGAGACGCTCGACGTCCTCAACCGCGTCTTTCCGTACCGGCCCTGCGAGGGCCCCAAGCCGGGCCGGCACTCCGGCATCCCGTGCCTCGACTACCACATCGAGCGCTGCCTGGCTCCCTGCGTCGGCTACGTCTCGAAGGAGGACTACCGGGCGATCATCGAGGGCGTGATCGAGTTCCTCTCGGGCGAGACGCGGCCGATCCAGCGCCAGCTCGAGCGGAAGATGCGCGAGGCGGCGGAGGCGGAGCGCTTCGAGGAAGCGGCTCGCTACCGCAACCGGCTCTTCTCGGTGCGCCACCTCGTCGAGCGGCAGGCCGCGGACCGCCGCTCGGTCGGCACCGTCGACGTGATCGGGATCGCGAGCGACGACGACCGTGCAGCGGTGCAGGTGTTCCCGCTGCGCGACGGGCGGCTGATCGACCGTTACGCGTTCCACCTCGAGAACGTGGAGGGCCAGGATCCGGCGACGCTGCTGGAAGCCTTCGCGACGGAGTACTACGGCTCGGCGCCGAGCGTGCCGCCGCAGATCGTGGTTCCGCCCGATGCGGGCGACACGAGCGCGCTCGCGGGGTTCCTCTCGGAGCGGCGAGGCTCGAGCGTGGAGGTGCGCGCACCGAGGCGGGGCGAGAAGCGGCGGCTCCAGGAGCTCGCCACGGAGAACGCCCGGGTCGCGCTCGAGTCGGAGGCGGCTCAGTCGGAGCGCAAGCGCCTGCGGCGCGTCGAGGCGTTGGAAGAGCTGCGCGAAGCGCTCAACCTCGAGAGCCTGCCGCTGCGGATCGAATGCTTCGACGTCTCGAACATCCAGGGCGAGTCGGTGGTCGGCTCGATGGTCGTCTTCCAGGACGCGGTGGCGAAGAAGGCCCACTACCGGAAGTTCGGCGTGCGGACGCTGGACGGGCAGGACGACTACGCGGCCCTCGCCGAAGTCGTCTCGCGCCGGTTCGCGCGGCTCGAGGCCGGGCCGGCAGCCGACGGCTATGACGAGTCGTTCGCGGCGACCCCGAATCTCGTCGTGATCGACGGCGGCAAGGGGCAGCTCGCGGCCGCGCTGCAGGCGATGCAGGCCTACGACCTCCCGCGCGTGGCCGTGATCGCGCTGGCCAAGCGCGAGGAGGAGGTTTTCGTCCCGGGCCAGCCCGAGCCGATCGTGCTCGACCGCGAGTCGCCGGGCCTGCACCTGCTGCAGCGCGTGCGCGACGAGGCGCACCGCTTCGCCGTCGGCTTTCACCGCCAGCGGCGCGACGCGAAGGCGCGGGAATCGATCTTCGACACGCTGCAGGGCGTGGGGCCGGCGAGGCGGCGCGCGCTGCTGCGACACTTCGGCTCGGCGGAGCGCTTCCTTGCGGCTTCGCAGGAAGAGCTCGAGGGCGTGCCCGGCATTCCGGAACGCACCGCCCGGTCGATCTACGCCCAGCTGCACAAGGCCGGCCGGGCCTAGTGTTCCGCGACGGTAATCGTCGCGAGCCTGCCGCGGACGCGCACGGTCTGCTCGTGGACGATGCCGCGGAGCGCGGGCCGGTCCGCCGTCAGCAGCACGAGCCGCCGCGCGGGCGGAAGCGAGCTCTTCGAGAGCGGGACGGCTTTGCCCCAGGGCGGATTCGTGACGACGCAGTCGACCTCGCCGAGCGCGACGGCGTCGGCCACCGCGAACCGGATGCCGACGCCGGCGCCGCGCGCGTTCGTGCGTGAGGCTTCCACTGCGAGCGGATCGATGTCGCTGCCCGACGTCGCGAGCCCGGCGAGCGCGCCCTCGATCGGGATCGTCCCCGCACCGCAGAACGGGTCGACGAACGCGGTCGACGCGAGCAGCGCGAGCGCGCGGCCGAGCGGCGGGTGCAGGCTCCCCGGCACGGTGGCAACGCGGTAGGCACGGCGGTGGAGCGGTGCGCGCGCGATCCGGACGGCGACCGTCGCCGTCGAGCCCACGACGTGTACGCGCACCGCTAGCTCACCGCGCTTCGCGACGTACTTCCAGCCGCCGGCCGCCTCTAGCGCGCCGCCGAGCGTGTCCTCCAGCTCGAAGCGGCTGTAGTTCCGCCGGCCGAGGAAGCTCGCCACGACGTCGAACGTGCGCCGGTCCCTGCGGTCCAGGAGGAGCGCCACGGCATCCAAGTCGATCTCGGCCGAGGCCAATCGTGCGAGGCCGCCGCGCGTCCGGCCGACCCCATCCACCTGATCGACCACCATGAAGACGTCGTCGACGGCCCCGAGCGCAAGCAGCTCGGGTGCGAGCGGCGCCACGAAGCGCAGCTCGCGATGACCCGCCTCGACGCGCCGAGGGCCGAGTTTGGCGAGGACTTCGTCTCTCGCTATCCATTCGATCCCGCGCAGGGTCCGCGCGAGGATCTGCAATTCGTGCACGGGCTTCCTCCGAGGCGTTCGGGGAGTCGCCTCCGGTGCAGGCCGGAAGGCGCCGACGCCACGGCCACCGGCTCAGGGCCGGCTCGTCAGAGGGCCGCGGCCTAGAGGGCTGCGGGGCCGGGTGCGAAGAAGCACTGCACGGTCAGAGAAGTAAAGCAGCGCCGCGCTGGATAGAAGTCCGGCCGTGAGCTCGACCGTCGGGCCGGCCGCTGCATTCGCGCTCATGCGCAAGCGGACCTTCGGTCCGTACTTCTTCGGCAACGCGCTCTCCGCCAGCGGTACCTGGTTCCAGAACCTCGCGGCCTCGCTGCTGATCTACCGGCAGACGCACTCGGCGCTCCTGCTCGGGGTGCTGAACTTCTCGCAATTCATCCCGATCCTCGTGCTCGCGCCCTGGGCCGGCGCGGCCTCCGACCGCTTCAACCGCCGCCGGCTGCTGCTCGTCGGCCAGAGCGTCGCGATCGTGCTCTCGGGCGGCCTCGGGCTGCTCGCCGCTCTCGATCTCGCGCCGCCAGGGGTCGTGATCGCCGACGCCGTCGCGCTCGGGATCGTCAGCGCCTTCTCGGCTCCAGCGCAGCAGGCGCTGATCGCGACCCTCGTCGAGGAGCCCGAGGTGCCGACGGCGGTGGCGCTCAACTCGATGACGTTCAACCTCGCCCGCGCGATCGGCCCGGCGACGGCGGCCCTCGCGGTGGAGTACCTCGGCATCCCCGCGGCGTTCGGGATCAACGCCCTCTCGTACCTGATCTTCGTCGGGGCCCTGCTGCTGATCGGCCCGCAGGCTCAGCAGCTCGCCGGCCGCTCGGCCAGCCATGTGCGCGCGAGCGTGGAGATCCTGCGCCGCCGCCCGCAACTGGTCGTGTTCCTCGTGATCGTTGCCGCCGTCGGCTTCGCCTCCGACCCGGTGAACACGCTCGCCCCGGCCTGGGCGCACGCGTTCGGCCGCAAGGACACCACAGCGGGGTACATCATCGGCGCGTTCGGGGCCGGCGCGGTGACCGCCGCCTTCGTCGTCGCGGGCCGCGTGGGCGGGAGCCGGCTGCGGATGTTCTCGACCCTGCTGCTCCTCGGCGGGGGCATCGTCGCGGTCTCGCTCACGCCGTGGCTGGTGCTCGCGCTGCCGCTGCTCTTCGTCGCGGGGTTCGGTTACCTGGCCTCGAACACCCACGCGACCTCGCGGCTCCAGCTCGGGGTCGAGCCGTGGGAGCGCGGGCGGATCATGGCGCTCTGGAGCGTCGCCTTCCTCGGGCTGCGGCCGTTCGCGAGCATCGTCGACGGGGCGATCGCGAGCGCGTTCGGCGTGCGGGTCGCCGGCATCGTCCTGGCGCTGCCCGCGCTCGCCTGCGCCGGCTGGATGGCGATGCGGGCGAGAACGCGAGGCTGGGGCCCGGCCCCCGTCGAGCTCCCGCCGCAGACGTGACCGCCTACGGAACCGCCAGCGATGTCGTGAACGTGGCCTCGCGCAGGCCGGTCGCCCGCGGCGGACTCGCAAGCACGAACACGGGCACCGCGCGACCGCCGGCGAACGAGGTCGAGATGTAGTCGCCCACCATCGCGCCGCCGGAGGTGCGGGCGATCCCACCGACGGGCACGTGACGGGAGTTGAGCAGCTGCGGGCGACTCCAGCTCGCGCCGGCGTCGCTCGACGACACGAAGCGCACGTCGAGCGCCGAGCCTCGCAGCGCGTAGGAGGCGAGCGCCAGCCGCCCGGCGCGTGAGGGGTCGGAGTCCAGGCCCGGAAGCTCGGCGTCGCCGCCCCCGGTCGCGATGCGGGTCGGCGGGCTCCAGCCGATGCCGTCCAGCGAGGAGGTGTACACGATGTCGTTGGCCGCGCAGTTCCGCCGGAACGAGCAGTCCGCCCAGGCGACGTAAGCCCGGCCGTCCCCGCCGATCGCAGAGGTGGGCAGCGGCCCGGCGCGCAGGCCCGGGTGCCACCGGTAGTCGACGGGAGCGATCCCGAGCTGCAGGGCCCAGGTGGCGCCTCCGTCGTCGGAGCGCAGCACCGACATCTTGAGGTGGTCGTAGTAGGCGATCACGACCCGGCCGCTCGGCAGCACGAGGGGCTGCACGCCGGGCGCCGCGTTCGGATCGAGGATCCCCTGGCGGCCCGGCAGGCCGGGCGCGGTGGTCGCCGCCTTCCAGCTCCGGCCCCCGTCCGAAGAGGTCTGCGTCACGACCTGCTCGCCGATCACGTCGCTGTAGCTCAGGTAGCAGCGGCCGTAGAACCGGCTCTGGGGCCAGTTGTCGCAGACGACCCATTCCTTGTCCTGCCCGAGCGGCCCCCTCGTCGCGACGGCGGTCACCGGCTTGCTCCAGTGCAGGCCGTCGGTCGAGCGGTTCAGATCGAGCGACGACCCTCCGCCGCCGAAGACGAGCGACGCGGCGAGCCAGGTGTGATGGCGCCGGTCGTAGGCGATCACGGGGTCGCTCGCACGCGGCGTCAACCCGCGCAGGAAGCCGCGCTTCCACGTCCGGCCGCTGTTGCGCGAGACGGCGAAGCCGATGTTGCGGGCGCCGCCGCTGAAGACCCGGCCGACCTGGAAGACGGCGACAACCCTGTTACCGAACGCGAACGAGTCGGGCTCGACCTCGGTCTCGTGCTGACTGTCCGAGTTGCGGTAGGGGTCGCTCGAGGCCTCGCGCGTGACCACCTCGCAGTCGGGCCCCATCCGGTCGAGCCAGTCGGCGGTGACGAGGTCGTGGCCGCGCCCGCAGCGGACGGTGTCGCGGCTGCCGTTCGCGGTCTGCAGGCGGTCGGAGCGCGCCGTCCCGCGGATCCGCGCCGCCGCCGCCACCGAGGCAGCGAGAAGTAGGAGTGCAAGCGCGACTACGACAGGTCGTTTCAGCGGCTCCCGCCCGGCCCGCCCGGCCGGCCGTCGGTGTCCTCGCCGTCGAGGAACGGATAGCGGTAGTCCTGCGGTGGGACGAAGGTTTCCTTGATCGTCCGCGGGCTGACCCAGCGGATCAGGTTCCACATCGACCCGGCCTTGTCGTTCGTGCCCGAGGCGCGCGAGCCGCCGAACGGCTGCTGGCCCACGACCGCGCCTGTCGGCTTGTCGTTCACGTAGAAGTTCCCGGCCGCGTAGCGCAGCGCCTCCTCGGCCTCGTCGATCGCCGCGCGGTCGTGCGAGAAGATCGCGCCCGTAAGCCCGTACGGCGCGGTCTCGTCGACGAGCTCGAGCGTCTGCTCCCACTGGTCTTCGGGGTAGACGTAGGTCGTCACGATCGGGCCGAAGAACTCCTCTTGCATCAACCGGTCGCGAGGATCCCTCGTCTCGATCACGGTCGGCTCGACGAAATAGCCCTCGCTGTCGTCGGTGCCGCCGCCCGCGATCACCTCGGCGTCGTTGCTCCGCGCATGCTCGATCGCCTCACGCTGGCGCGCGAACGACTTGCCGTCGATGACCGCGCCCATGAAGTTCGAGAAGTCGCTGACGTCGCCCATCGCGATCGTCCCGACCTCCTCGACCAGCCGCTCCTTCAGCTGCGGCCAGAGGTTCGACGGCGCGTAGACGCGAGAGGCCGCCGAGCACTTCTGGCCCTGGTATTCGAACGAGCCACGCAGGATCGCGGTCGCGACGGCGTCCACGTCCGCGCTCGGATGGGCGACGATGAAGTCCTTGCCGCCCGTCTCGCCGACGATGCGCGGGTAGTTGCGGTAGCGGCCGATGTTCTCGCCGACCGTCCGCCAGAGCGAGTGGAAGACCTCGGTCGAGCCGGTGAAGTGGACGCCCGCGAGGTGCTCGCTCGCGAGCACGATGTCGCCGACCGCGGCGCCGCTCCCCGGGACGAAGTTCACGACGCCCGGCGGCAGGCCCGCCTCCTCGAACAGCTTCAACGTCCAGTACGAGGAGTAGGCCGCGGTTGAGGCCGGCTTCCACAGCACGACGTCTCCCATCAGCGCCGGGCTCGAGGTCAGGTTCGCGCCGATCGCGGTGAAGTTGAACGGGCTGATCGCGAAGACGAAGCCCTCGAGCGGCCGGTACTCCATCCGGTTCCAGACCCCCGGCGAGGAGACCGGCTGCTCCTCGTAGATCCGCACCATGAACTCGACGTTGAAGCGGAAGAAGTCGATCACCTCGCAGGCCGCGTCGATCTCCGCCTGGTGCGCGGTCTTGGACTGGTTCAGCATCGTCGCGGCGACGAGCGTGGAGCGCCACGGGCCCGCGAGCAGCTCGGCTGCGCGGAGGAAGACCGCGGCGCGCTCCTCCCACGGCAGCCGGTGCCAGTCCTCCCAGGCCTCGGCGGACGCCGCAATCGCCTTCTCGACCTCCGCCGGGCCGGCCTGGTGCACGTCGGCGAGCACGTGGTCCTTGTCGTGCGGCATGACTGCCTCGAACGTGTCGCGGGTGCGGATCTCCTCGCCGCCGACGACACACGGGATCTCGAGCCGCTCGCCCGCCATCTCCTTCAGCCGCGCCTGCACGTCGGCGCGTTCCGGGGATCCGGGCGCGTATTCGAGCACCGGCTCGTTGCGCGGCGGCGGCGGGCGGAAGATCCCGGGGCGGCTCACGTCGCTGATTCTACGATTTCGGGCGTGTCACTCTCCGACGACGTTCGCATCGAGCTGGCGGGGATCGATCCCACGCGCGAGTGCGACCGGCTCGCCGAGCTGTCCGCGCTCTTCCACTTCGCGGGTCGGCTCCACCTGCTTGGCCGCGGCGAGGTGTCCTTGCACCTCGACCTGTCGAGCGCTGCGGCCGCTCGCCGGGCCTTCGCGCTGCTGCGCGCCTTCGGCGTGCGCTCGGAGATCCGTACCTACCGGCGCCGCGCGTTCGGGCGTGAGACGCGGTACCAGCTCCACGTGGAGGGCGGGCCCGCGGCGCTGGAGCTGCTCGAGCGCGCGGGAGTGGTCGACTCCCGCTCCAGGCCGCGCGACCGCCCGCCGAAGCGCGTCGTCTCTCGCTCGTGCTGCCGCTCCGCCTACGTGCGCGGTGCCCTGCTTGCCGCCGGGTCGGTGAGCCCGCCTCCTTCGCCGCACCTCGAGCTCCGGAGCGAGAGCCGCGAGGGAGCCGAGGCGGTCGCGGCGATAGCGGCCGCCGAGGGCGGCGAGCTCCGAGTTGCGGAGCGCGCCGACCACGCGCTTGCCTACGCGAAGGGGATCGACCGGATCGCAGGGGTGCTGGCCGCGGCCGGCGCGAGCGAGGCGGCGCTTGCGCTGCAGGAGCGGGCGGTCGTCGGCGCCACGCGGGCGCGGGCGAACCGCCTCGCAAACGCCGACCACGCGAACCTCGTCCGGGCCGGCCGGGCCGCCCACGCACAGCTGGCCGCGGTCCGGCGCCTCGAGCGTGCTGGGCGGCTCGAGGGGCTCTCACCACAGCTGCGCGAGATCGCGGAGCTGCGCCTGAAGCACGCGTCGCTCTCGCTGCGCGAGCTGGCCGCGAAGTGCGACCCGCCCGCGAGCAAGGCGGCCGCTCACCGTCGACTCAGGGCCCTGATCCGCCTCGCTCGGCGCTGACGCCGCCCGTGCGCGCGTCTTATGCCCGACCGGCCCGCCTGTGCCCTCTCGGGCACTGGCGGGCCGGAGGGGAAGCTCCGAGGACGACCTCCCCCTCCGCTTATTGCGCTCCGGACCTTGGCGACGGACGGGGTCTGAATCCATCGCCGGACGAGCGCAAACCCGCCGGCGGAAAGTATGACGACGCCCTCAGGGAAAAGCCACGCCCTCGAAAACCAGGAAAGGAGCGCTGCCGGTAGGAACAGCAGACGCCGTCGGGCACGGCGTATCGTTGGCCCTGCGGAAGCGGCCATTTCCGGGGCGCGAAAGGAGGGTGTTCGTGTATCCCGCAAGTTTCGAGTACTTCGCTCCGACGACGCTCGACGAGGCGTGTGAGATCCTCGTGCGGTACGGAGGCGAGGCAAAGGTCCTTGCAGGCGGCCAGAGCCTGATCCCCTTGATGAAGCTCAGGTTCGCGGCCCCGCAGGCGATCGTCGACATCAACGGCGTGAGCGGGCTGGACACGCTCGCGGAGGAAGACGGCGGCCTGCGCATCGGCGCGCTGGTTCGCCACAAGACCTGCGAGCGCTCGGAGGTGCTCCGCGGGCGCTTCGGGGCTCTCGGCGCGGCGGCGCCGCAGATCTCCGATCCGATCGTGCGAAACCTCGGCACGGTCTGCGGCTCGCTCGCGCATGCCGACCCCCAGGGCGACTGGGGCTCGGTTATGCTCGCGATCGGGGCCGACGTGGAGGTCAGGAGCTCGGCCGGGACGAGGACGATCCCGATCGAGGAGCTCTTCCAGGGGCCCTTCACGACGTCGCTCGAGCCGACAGAGGTGATCACGGCGGTGCGGGTCCGCGACCCCGGCCCCAAGGCGGCGGGCGCCTACCTCAAGCTCGAGCGCAAGATCGGTGACTTCGCCACCGTCGGGGCCGCCGTCCACGTCTCGTTCGGCAACGGAACCGTGAAGCGGGCCGGCATTGCGCTCACCGGCGTCGGCCCGGCCAACCTCAAGGCAACGGCGGCTGAGGACGCGCTCGCCGACCGCGAGCTCGACGACGAGGCGATCGCCGAAGCTGCGCGCCTCGCGGCCGAGGCTGCCGAGCCGCGCGACGACGTTCGCGGCAGCGCCGAGTACAAGCGCAACGTGGCACGGGTGTTCGTCGAGCGCGGACTACGAGCCGCGGCGGAAGGGAGGAGCGATGACTGAGACCGTGACACCACTGAGCCCCGTCGTAACCACTCGCGCAATCGCCGTCACAGTCAACGGCGAGGCCCGCTCGGCGGATGTCGAGACGCGGCTCCTGCTCGTCCACTTCCTGCGAGAGACGCTCGGCCTCACCGGCACGCACCAAGGGTGTGACACGACCCACTGCGGTGCCTGCACGGTCCTGCTGGACGGCGTCCCGGTCAAGTCGTGCACCGTGCTCGCCGTCCAGGCCGACGGGCGGGAGATCACGACCGTCGAGGGCCTGCAGCAGGGCGCCGAGCTGCACCCGATCCAGGTCGCGTTCCGCGAGGAGCACGGCCTGCAGTGCGGCTTCTGCACTCCCGGGATGATGCTGACCTCGGTCGCGCTCCTGAAGGAGAACCCCGATCCCACGGACGAGGAGATCCGCTGGGCGCTCTCCGGGAACATCTGCCGCTGCACCGGCTACCAGAACATCGTCAAGGCGGTGCACCACGCCGCGGCGGTGCAGGCGGACGCGCGGATGAACCGCGCGCCCTCTGAATCGGCGTCGTCGAGCGATGCCTCAGTGAAAGAGGGGAGGGCGTAATGGCGACCACCGAGGTCCGCGGGCTCGGCCACTCGGTCAAGCGCAAGGAGGACGAGCGCTTCATCCGCGGCAAGGGCAACTACGTCGACGACGTCGTGCTCCCGGGGATGCTGCACATGGAGCTTCTCCGCAGCTCGTTTGCGCACGCGCGCATCGTTTCGGTGGACACCTCGCGCGCGGAGGCCCTGCCGGGCGTGGTCGCAGTCGTCACCGGCGAGCTGATGGCGCAGCACAACCTCGCCTGGATGCCGACGCTCTCGGGCGACACGCAGGCGGTGCTCGCCACCGACAAGGTGCGCTTCCAGGGCCAGGAGGTGGCAGCGGTGATCGCCGAGTCCGCCTACGTCGCCAAGGACGCGCTCGAGCTGATCGACGTCGAGTACGAGCCGCTGCCGGCCCTGACGACCCCGCAGCAGGCGCTCGCGGACGACGCGCCCGTGATCCGGGACGAGAAGGAGGGGCAGACGTCGAACCTCATCTACGACTGGGAGGCCGGCGACAAGGAGGCCACCGACCGAGCATTCGCCGAGGCCGACAAGGTCGTCACCCTCGATACGCACTACCCGCGCTGCCACCCCGCGCCGCTCGAGTGCTGTGGCTGCGTGGCCGACGTCAACTCGGCGACCGGCAGGGCCACCATCTACATGACCTCGCAGGCGCCGCATGTGATCAGGACGCTGTTCGCCATCGTCGCGGGCCTGCCCGAGCAGAACATCCGCGTGATCTCGCCCGACATCGGGGGCGGCTTCGGCAACAAGGTGCCGATCTACCCCGGCTATGTGGTCGCCACGGCTGCGTCGCTCCTGATCGGTCGCCCGGTGAAGTGGATCGAGGACCGCACCGGGAACCTGATCTCGACCGGCTTCGCCCGCGACTACCACATGCACGGCGAGCTGGCGGTCAAGGACGGCAGGATCACCGGGCTGCGCACATCGCTTGCCGCCGACGAGGGCGCTTTTTACGCCGACGCCCAGCCCTCGAAGTTCAAGATCGGCCTCTTCCACATCGTCACCGGCTCCTACGACATCCCGGCCGCGCACGTCGCGGGCCGCGGCGCCTATACGAACAAGGCGCCGGGTGGAGTCGCCTATCGGTGCTCGTTCCGCGTCACCGAGGCCTCGTACCTGATCGAGCGGCTCGTCGACGTCGCAGCGCACGACCTCGGGGTCGACCCGGCCGAGTTCCGCTCCCAGAACTTCATCAAGCCGAATCAGTTCCCGTACGAGTCCGCCACCGGGTTCGTCTACGACTCGGGCGACTACGAGAAGGCGCTGAGGCTCGCGCTGGAGAAGCTCGGGTACGAGGAGCTGCGCACGGAGCAGGCCGAGGCGCGCGAGCAGGGAAAGCTGATCGGGATCGGCCTCGCCTCGTTCACCGAGGTGGTCGGCGCGGGGCACGGCAAGGAGTACGACATCGCCGGGTTGCGCATGTTCGACTCGGCGGAGCTGCGCGTGCACCCGACCGGCAAGGCGATCCTCAAGCTCGGCGTCAAGTCGCAGGGCCAGGGGCACGAGACAACCTTCGCCCAGATCGTCGCGGAGGAGCTCGGCATCCCGTACGAGGACGTCGAGGTGCAGGAGGGCGATACCGACAACACGCCGTACGGGCTCGGCACCTACGCGAGCCGGTCGACTCCGGTCGCGGGAGCCGCCACCGCGGTGATCGCCCGCAAGCTGCGCGACAAGGCGCGGACGATCGCCGCGCACCTGCTCGAGGCGTCCGAGGACGACCTGGAGTGGGACAAGGGCAGCTTCTCGGTCAAGGGCGCTCCCGACCGCGCCAAGTCGATCCAGGACGTCGCCTTCGCCGCCTACACCGATCTCCCCGACGGGTTGGAGGCCGGCCTCGAGGGCGTTCACTACTACGACCCGCCGAACATGACCTTCCCGTTCGGCACCTACGCGGTCGTGGTCGAGGTCGATCGCGGCACAGGTGCGTGGAAGGTTCAGCGCGTTGTCGCCGTGGACGATTGCGGCGTGCGGATCAACCCCATGATCGTCGAGGGCCAGATCATGGGCGGCCTGACCGAGGGCTTCGGGATTGCCGCGATGGAGTTGATCACCTTCGACGAGGACGGCAACTGCATCGGCTCGAACTTCACGGACTACCTGCTTCCGAGCTCCTGGGAGACGCCGTCGTTCGAGCTCGGCGAGACGGTCACTCCCTCGCCGCACCACCCGATCGGGGCGAAGGGCGTCGGCGAGTCGGCCACGGTCGGCTCACCCGCCGCGTACGTGAACGCGGTCGTCGACGCGCTGGCGCATGCGGGGGTGCGGAACCTCGAGATGCCGGTGACCTCCGACCGGGTCTGGGCGGCGCTGCAGGAAGCGGGCCTGGCGGAATGACGGAGGATGTGCTCGTGCGCGCGGGGCGGCTCTCCGCGGAGGGCGAGGCCTTCGTGCTTGCGACGGTGGTGGGCGTCGAGCGGCCCGCCTCGACCCGGCGCGGAGACCGGGCGCTCGTCACTTCGGGCGGTGTGCTCTTCGGCTGGGTCGGCGGCGCTTGCTCGGAGCCGATCGTGGTCCGCGAGGGGTTGCGCGCCCTTGCAGACGGCGAGCCCCGGCTCGTGCGGATCGGGCCCCAGGGCACGACGGCGGAGGATGGAGACGTGATCGTCGCAGAGAGCTCGTGCGCCTCGGAAGGGACGGTGGAGGTGCTCGTCGAGCCACAGCTGCCTCGGCCGCTGCTGTCCGTGGTGGGCGCCAGTCCCGCCGCTCGCACGCTGCGGGAGCTTGCTTCGACGATCGGCTGGCGGGTTGCGAACGAGCTCGTCGAGGAAGCCGACGCCGTGGTCGTCGCGTCGATGGGGCACGGGGACGAGGAGGTGCTCACGCCCGCTCTGGCCGGCGAGGCGGGCTACGTGGGGCTCGTCGCGAGCGCGCGCCGCGCGCAGGCAGTGGTCGCGGAGCTGCGAGCGCGGGGGTTGGACGAGGAGGCACTTGCACGCATCCGTAGTCCTGCCGGGCTCGATCTCGGGCCGTCGAGCCAGGAGGAGATCGCGGTCGCGATCCTCGCCGAGCTCGTCGCCTGGGAGCACACGCGCGGCGCGTCTCCGGTCGAGGCCGTGGACGAGGCCATCGACCCGATCTGCGGGATGACCGTCTCGATCGCAGGTGCGCGCGAGACCCTGGTCCGCGACGGGACGACGTACTACTTCTGCGGCGCCGGCTGCCGTCGCCGCTTCGAAGCGGCGCACGTCTGATGCGGCTGGAAAACTCGTTCGAGGTGCCCGCGCCGCCCGAGGCCGCCTGGGAGCTGCTGATGGACGTTCCGCGCGTGATCCCGTGCATGCCGGGCGCGAAGCTGGACGAGACCGTCGACGACTCCAACTGGAAGGCGACGATGCAGGTCAAGCTCGGCCCGATCTCGCTGTCGTTTGCGACGGACGTGAAGCGGGAGGAGGCGGACGAGGCGGCGCGCCGCTCGAGGCTGAGCGCCCGGGCCCGGGAGACGCGCGGCAGGGGCGCGGCGCAGGCGACGATCGAGTCCTCGCTGGCGGCGAGTGACGGCGGCGGCACGAAGGTCGATCTCGTCACCGACCTCAGCCTCACCGGTGCGGTGGCCCAGTACGGGCGCGGAATCGTCGCCGACGTCTCGTCGCAGCTGGTGACGAGCTTCGCCGACTGCCTGAAAGCCCAGCTGACCGCGGCCCCGGAGGCAGCGCAGGCCGCCACGGAGGCGCAGGCGAGGCCCTTGTCGGGCCTCTCGCTCGGCTTCGGCGCGCTCGGCCGGTCAATCGGCCGCTTCTTCAGCCGCCTCTTCCGGCGCGGCTAGACGCTCGTTCTGTGTCCGAGACGGTCGACGACGCAGCCGAGCGCCAGGTACGTGCGTACAACGCCCATGACCTGGGCGAGTTCATCGCCTGCTATGCGGAAGAGGCGGTGGTCGAGGACGCGGACGGCCGCGCCGTGATGAGCGGTCGCGAGGAGATGCGGGAGCAGTACGGCAGACTCTTCGACGAGCTCCCCGACCTCCGGGCCGAGATCGTCTCGTGAATCCGCGTGGGCTCGTACGTCGTCGACGAGGAACGCGTCAGCGGCAGGCCGGACGGCGAGCTCCACGTCGTCGCGATCTATCGGCTGGACGGCGACGGATTGATCGACCGCGTCCGCTTCCTGCGTTAGGACGGAACGATCGGCCGCCGAGAGCCATGGCAGAAGCTTGTCTACGAGGCCCACTGAGCTGAGCCATCGCCAAACTGGGGTCAGATCTTGCACTGACAGATTTCCGCCACAATTTCGCACCGGATTTTCCACACTCGGGCGCACGGCCGGTCGTTGTCACAGTTTCGTTGCTCGGGCTAACCGGCTTGGGAACGACCGTGTTGCAATGCAAGATCTGACCCCGGTTTGTAGCGCCACGAGGTCGCGCTTGCCACGATACGGCGGATGAGCCTCCCGGACGGCACCGTCACCTTCCTGTTCACCGACATCGAGGGCTCGACCCGCCTGCTGCAACGGCTCGGCGACGACTACGGCCCGCTCGTCGCACGGCACCGGCGCATCATGCGGGAGTCGGCTGCCGAGGCGCGCGGAAGCGAGATCGACGCCCACGGAGACGGGTTCCTGTTTACGTTCGCGCGCGCGCGTGACGCCGTGGCCGGCGCGCTCGCGGCGCAGCGGCGGCTCGCCACGGAGACCTGGCCCGACGACGTCGAGGTCAAGGTGCGGATGGGCCTGCATACGGGTGAGCCGACGCTTGGCGAGGAGGGCTATCTCGGCCTCGACGTCGTTCTCGGTGCCCGGATCGCAGCGGCGGCGCACGGTGGTCAGGTGCTCCTCTCCGAGTCGACGCGCATCCTGCTGCCGGCCGAGCTGCCCGACGGCGCGGAGGTGGTCGATCTGGGGAGGCAGTCGCTGAAGGACCTGGACCGGCCCGTGCGCGTGTACCAGCTCGGTGCGCCGGGCCTCGCTGCGGACTTCCCGGCTCCGCGAACGGAGGTCTCGGCCGGACACGAGGACGACCTGAAGCGCCAGATCAGCGCGTTCGTGGAGAGCAAGCTGTCGTCGGCACTGGAGGGGTTCGAGGTCGGGAAGACCGAGTCGGGCGCCTGGATGCTGCGACGCCGGCGCGACTAGCCGGTCAGCGGTCCGCGCCTAGGATCCTGCCGACCCCCGTCGCTAG
>JBKPAM010000105.1:0-8830 GCA_046726435.1 Actinomycetota bacterium | reverse complement strand
TCGCGCGACGCGGTCGTTGACGACGACGACGGCTTCGACCACACCTGGGAGCTGCGGGGGAAACTGGAAGTCGTAGACCGCGGTGCAGGCCCGGAACACCTGCGGCGTGGCCGGCCACCGCTCGGCGAGCTCGTACGCCATCGCGGAGTCCTGAACCAGGATCGCGTCGCACTCCGCCGGCAGGCGGTCTTCCGCCGACAGCGACGGTGAGGCCTCGGCGCGCGGCGAAGTCGGACATGTCGCCGCCGTTGGCGGAGTGGATCGTGACCCCGTGGCCGAGCCGCTGGAGCTCCTCGCCGACGGTCAGAAGGTAGGTCTCGCTCCCTCCGACTCCGGCGAAGCTGTTCGTCGCAAGGACGATCTCCACGGGCGCAAGTCTCTCAGACGCACCTCTACCCGGACCCCCGGTGAGGCGGCGCCCCAGACGCGTGCCCGGGCGCCGCGTCCGTTAGCTGGTTACGGGGCGAAGTTCGCGACGGTACACGTCCTGGTTGGCCGAGGTGACGCCTGGTCGGCCGCGGAAGTCGGTCCACGCCGTGTGCACGACACCGTCGGCGCCGACCGCCGCCTGTGAGTAGTCGCCGATGAACGCGCCGTCGCGGCTGAAGACGATGGCCGCGTAGTAGACGGTGCCGTCCGGTCTGATCGCGATCGCCGGGTCGCCGGCCAAGTCGACCTGCGAGGGCGGGGACGAGCTCGAAGAGCCCGCCGAGCTCGCGTTCTACTGCCCAGAATGTGCGGAGCGGGAGTTCATGAACTAGGCGTTTGGGCCCTGCCCTGGAAAGGGCACCTATGGCCCCACGCAACTTTCCAGGAAGGAGAAGAAAGTGGCCACGCGCGAACGTCGATACGGAGGACTATCAGTTGGCGGGATCCTCGTGATCGTCGGGGTCATCGTGATCTTCATCTGGAGCTTCTGGATCGGCTTGATCATCGCCCTGATTGGACTGATTGGCTTTGGCGGGTTCGTACGCGGGAAGTGGTATTAGCCCGTTCGCGTCGCCCTGCCTGTTCGCTCTTTTCGTTTATGGTTCGCGGACCGAGCGCAGCGGGCGGAAATTGGTATCGCGTGGGTTTCCAACTGGTGGTCCTGCACATTGGGCAGGTAGGAAGTGCGCCGCTCACGATGATTCCGTAGCCGCATCTAGCGCACCGGAACTCTTTCGCGGTCTCAGGTGGCGAAGATACGGTCACGGACTTCCCTTCAAGGCCAGAGGCAGAACATGGACGGCCTCTGGGCACATGCCTCCTTGGCGCAGATCGAACCCGACCCGTGCACCTTCGGACAGTGTCCTGGAACGCCAGTCGCCGACGATGCTGCCGCGATGGACGAATAGGTCCTTGCCGCCCTCATCGGCGGTGATGAAGCCGTAGCCGTTCTCTTCGTTGAACCACTTGACCGTTCCACTCGCCAAGAGAGAGAAGCACCTCCTTACCATCCTTCTCTCTGCGATCAGGGAGCCCAAACCGAGCTTCCCTCATGCACTCGGGCCAAATGTGACAGTCGAAAAGGGTACGAGCCTCGGCGGCTTCCGCGCTAAGCCCACGCGCCCAACGAGTCTAGCTGCGATCCGGCAGCCCGTGGGTTTCTCGTGGCGGCTCCGAGGGAGTAGACTGCCGTGTACTGGCCCTGCGGCCAGAGCCCCGGCCGAAAGCCCGAAGGCCGCCGACGTGCTTCGACGCGCGAGGCGGGGAGCCTAGGCGAACAGAGTTCGACTTGCAGGGCCAGTGCCTTCGAAGAGGACTTTCCGAATGGCCCCCGACTCGAGGCTCGGGCGGCGAAGTGAGCCCCGTCTCCGCTACCCCACGACCCGGCCCGCGCTCACGCTGCGCCTCGGGCTCGGTCGCGCCTAGCCGCTCCGTCGGCCATGGCCCAAGCGCCTGGTTCGGCGTCCGCCTCACCGTAGCCGCGAAGTTCGGCAAGGGGGCCTTCGCGCACAGGCGCACCGATTTGCGGGCAGTCGCCATCCACGAATGGGCACTATCGCCGCCGAAGCGGCGCTGCCGGTTCCTGGGGGCAAGAAAAAGCCCCGTCTAGCGGGGCTTTTTAGGAGGAGAGAGGGCAAGTCCAAGAAGTCTTGTGAGTTCCAAAAAAGCGCGACTTCGCCCCAGATCAAGCCCTTCTGCAGAGGTTCGACTCGCGGTGAATTGCCGCGTTACTTCGTCTGCTCAGCGGCTCTGCCCTATCGCCGGCTCTTACTTGGGCCGGCGCATCCACCAGTCGACGTCTGACAGCGCCAGTGAGACGATGTCCTCGAGAGCCGCCGAGCGGCCTCCATCGAAGCACGCCGCAAAGCGAGCGGGGTCAAGACGCGACCGGATCTCGCGTTGGGTCCGCTCTCGGATCACTGCGGCGTAATGCGTCAGTTGTAGATGAGTCTCTTCGACCAGACGCTCGACTTGGCCCAGGAGCCGGGCTGCGCGCTCCAGGTCATTCGCCTCTGTGAACACGGCAGCGAGTCCGACGAGGTCGAGCGCGACGTTCGATTTCCAGCCGAACTGAGAGCACCAGAGAAGCGAATCCTCGAACATAGCCCGAGCCTCCCCGTCACTCGCCTGGCCGAGGACGGCGAACCCTAGGTCGGAGAGAGTATTGGCAGTCCGTTGCTCGTATTCTCTTGTTCTGAAGTACGCGAGGGTCGCCTCGAACTGCCTTCTCGCTTCATCGAAGTCGTGCTGCTCGAGTGCGACTCGCGCCAACTCATCCATCGAGATGTGTATCCCGAGTTCGTCGCCTAGTCCCTCATAGATCGATTGGCTCTTTTCTAGAACGGCTTTCGCCTCTTCGAACTCCCCTTCGCCCATCGAAACCACGCCTAAGAGGATCAAGCACTTTGCGATGCCGCTCATGTCGCCCGTCGCCCCATAACCCGCGGCCGCCTCTTCCACAAGCGCGCGCCCAGTCTTGAGATCGCCTTGCCTGAGTGTCAACAACGCTGAGTACCACGGCGCGTGACCACGCAGATTGGCGGGTGCCTCCGGATCCCGGGCTAGAGCATCGGTGATCCGCTTTCGCCCTTCCGCAAAGTAGCCCCACATGTCCCAGAAGCGGCCTAGCGCCGAGGCAAGTCGCAACTCGAGCCTTCGCTCACCCAACTCGCGGGCCGAATCGAGACCGGCCCTGCAGTTGTCGTGCTCCAGCTCCAGGCGCTCGACGAACCCGGTCGACCATTGGTGCTCCACCTCGAGCTCGGTTTTCCCCTCCTCCGCGAGCGCCAAGAAGAAGTCCAGGTGTCGCCGGCGGATCCGATCCCGCTCGCCGCTGATCTGCAAGCATCCGCCTGCGTACTCGCGGATTGTCTCGAGCATCGCGAAGCGTCCCTCTGCCTGGATGACCAGGCTCGTGTCGACGAGGGATCCAAGCGTGTCGAGGTCGGCGTTACAGATTGTCTCCGCGGCCTCCAGCGTGAAGCTCGCGGGGAAGACGGCCAGCCGCGAGAAGAGCGTCCGCTCGGATTCGTCGAGCAACTCATAGCTCCAGGCGATGGTGTCCTGCAGAGTGCGCTGCCGACCGGGCAAGTCGCGCACGCCTCCAGTCAAGATGGGAAGCCGCTGCTCGAGGCGTGCGAGGAGCGCCGCCGGTGGCAGCACGTTGGAGCGGGCCGCGGCCAGCTCGATCGCCAGCGGAAGGCAGTCCAGGCGGGTGCAGATGCGGCGGATTGCCTCTTCCTCGGCGCCGGTGGGCTGCAAGTTGGGATCTGCTGTACGCGCCCGTTCGCAAAAGAGCGCGACCGCGGCGTCGTTGGCCAGTGGCTCGACCGGGTAGACGTGCTCACCCGATAGGTGCAGCACCGCTCGACTGGTCACGAGCAGCGTCAAACGCGGCGCGTGGGCGAGCAGCTCGACGTACGTAGGAGCGACGGCAAGCAGGTGCTCGGCGTTATCGAGGACGAGCAGCAGCTCGCGCGGCCCGAGGGCAGCAGTCAGCGTCTCCATCGGTTGGCCCGAGAGCTCTTGGACTCCGAGGGCACGTGCGATCGCTCCGACGACCAGGTCGGGATCGCGCAGCGGGGCGAGGTCGACGAAGGCTGCGCCGTTGGCAAACGACTCAGATGTCTCACGCGCCGCCTCGAGTGCAAGCCGCGTGTTGCCGGAGCCGCCCGCGCCGCTGAGCGTCAGCAGGCGGACATCATCCTGCAGGAGCAGTGAGCGCAGCGCTTCGACCTCCCCCTCGCGGCCGAGCAGCCGGTTGGGCGGCACGGGCAACGCTGACGCGCGCACCTCCTTCGCCGCCGCCGCCGCCGTGAGTGTGTGGTCGTGTTGCAGGATCCGCCGCTGCAGCTCGCGGAGCTCGCGCGCGGGCTCGAGGCCCAGCTGCTGGCGAAGGCGGCTGCGGAACTCCCCGTACAGGTCGAGCGCCTCCGTTTGGCGGCCGCAGCGGTAGAAGGCCAGCATCGCGAGCGCGTGCGGGCGCTCGCGGAACGGCTGCTCGATCACCAGGCGCCGCAGCTCCGGCAGCACCTGCTCGTGGTAGCCGAGCTCGAGCTCGGCCTCGAGCCGTTCCTCCCGGCAGGCGAGCCGGAGTTCCTCCAGGTGTTCCGCCTCGCCGCGCGCGAACTCCTCGTAGGCGAACTCGCCGTAGGCGCTGCCGCGCCAGAGCGCAAACGCCCGCCGCAGCAGCGAGTGTGCCAATGCTGGATTCGCGTCGCGAAGGGCGTCGCGGCCTTCGCCGAGCAGCCGCTCGAACCGCACCGCGTCGAGCGCGCGCTCGTCGATCTCGAGTCCGTAGCCGCCGCCGCGCCTTTCGATCCGCGCCGGCGGTGGGAGCATTTTGCGCAACTGCGACACGTAGACCTGCAGCAGCTTGCTCGCGGACGCTGGGGCCTGTTCAGCCCAGAGCGCCTCCAGCAGCCACTCCGACGAACAAGTCTCGCCGGCGCGAGTGGCCATCGCCGCAAGCAGCCGCCGCGGCATCGGCGCAAGTCGGACCGGGCCGGCCTCACCCACCAGCTCGAGCGGTCCCAGAAGCCGTATCTCGATCGTCGCGGTTGCCTCCCGACGCATTCTCGTGCCGACATCGCCGACCGCCAAACCCGGCGGCCTATACCGGATCTAAACCGGGCCGGCGAGTCTTCGGCGTCGACAGCACCTCGCCGCCATCGAAAGGAGGCTCCAATGTCCACCACAAACCCCCTTCGCCTGCTGGCCGTTGCGGCCGTGGCTTCGCTCGCGATGGTCGCCGCGAGCAGCGCCGCCGCTTCGCCGCCGATCCCCGTGAGCGGAAGCTTGACCTACACGTCTTCGACGTTCAACAGCAGCCGCGCAGCAGGAGGCAACCTGATCTTCGACCTCAGCGCCACGGTCTCATACACCGGCACGCTCAGCGGCACCTCGACCCTGCACGGGACCTTGATCTTCCATCCCGACGGGACGGCCAATTTCAGCGACATCGAGACGTTCACGGGGACCGTGAATGGCGTTCCCGGCACCGTCACTTTCAACCTCAACGGACACGCCGATTCCGCGCTGAATGTCAGCGCGACGGACGTCGTCGTCGACGCGAGTGGTCAGCTCGCAGGCCTGCACGGCGTCCTCAGTGAGTCCGCGGTCGTGCTCGACCCATTGGTCGGGCCGGTGGGCACGTACGGCGGGCAGATCGAATTCGGTGGCTAGGCGGCACGGGCTGCACGCATGATCTACGCCCTCGTTCAGGACGTCGCGGCGAGCTGGGAGCAGTACGAACGCGTCGCCGCCGCGCTCGTCGAACCCGCCCCGGCAGGCCTGCTCCTGCACGTCGCCGGCCCGACTGAAGAGGGCTTCCGCACGATCGACGTTTGGGAGAGCGAGGAGGCGTGGCAGCATTTCCAGACAGAACTGCTAAACCCGGCGATCGCAGCTCTCGGCGGGCCGTCCCGTCCGGAGCCAACTTTCCGCGACGTCCATCCCGCGCACGTCGTGGTCGGCGCACTCGACGCGGGCCCGCGGCGGGGACACAGGAACACAACGAAGGGAGCAGAGATGCGACGGCTAATCACCGTCCTGATCGGTCTGGCAGCAATCGCCGCCATCGCAGCGATCAGCGCCAGCTCCGCCTCGGCGAGGCCACGAGGAACCAACGGCAAGATCTCGATCACCCGCGCCGACAACTCGGCGACCGGTGAGGAGCAGACGTTCACCGTCGAGCCGGACGGCAGCGACTTGAGCATGCTCGCGAACAACTCCGAAGGAGGCGGATGGTCCTCCGACGGGAGCAGGGTCGCGATCGGCGAGCAGGGCCTCGGCGCCGGGATCCTCGAGTTCGACACCGGCGTCTTCACCTCGCTCAACCTCGAGTCGCAGTATCCGGGGATCTTCCTCGGCTGCGAGATCTGGTCGCCGGATGACTCGCGGCTCGCCTGCGAGGGGCTCAGCGACGGCGACCCCTCGCTCAACGGGATCTACACCGTCCGCTCGTCGGACGGCGGCGACCTGCGCCGGGTCACGTTCAATCCCGGGGGCGACGATTGCCCGAGCGATTACTCGCCGAGCGGCGACCGGATCGTCTTCACGCACCTGACCGACACAAGCTACGGCCTGCACACGGTCAGTCCGAACGGCACCGGCCTGCGCCGGATCTCGCCGGAGGGGCTCAACTTCAACTCCTGCAACGGCAGCTGGTCGCCACAGGGGAACGAGATTCTGCTCGCGGCCCACCAGCCGGACTTCGACTACCACAGCTCGATGTGGGTGCTCCACGCGAACGGCACTGGCCTGCGGCGTATCCCCGCGCTCGACTGCGGTGGGCGCAACGACGACCCGAACGGCGTCGGCTGCTTCAACCCGAGCTGGTCGCCGGACGGACAGAAGATCGTCTTCGGTCGCCGCGTCGACGACCAGCCGCGGGACATCTACACCGTCAACGTCGACGGGAGCGGGCTCTTCCGTGTCACGGACACGCCCGATATCGAGGAGTACAGCGCGGACTGGGGCGCGCACCCGTTGACGCCGTAACGAGAAGGCATCGGCCGGGCGGCCGAATACTGCGACCGCCCGGCTGCGCTAGTAAATGGTCTGAGAGAGAGAGAGAGAGAGAGGTGAGAGCGACAGGAGGAGAATAAGGAGAGAGCGGATGATGGGACTCGAACCCACGACCTTCTGCATGGCAAGCAGATGCTCTAGCCAACTGAGCTACATCCGCGGGACGCGGCTCAGTATAGCCGCGGCCTTACGCGGCCGAATCCAGCGCTTCGTTCACCAGCGCGTCGGCTAGGTCGTTGTGCTCGCGGCGCACGGCCGTGTAGGAAACAGCCCTGAGCTTGCCCGCGAGCTCGTGAGCCTCCGAGACTAACTCGCGTAGCGTCTCGCTCTTGACCTTGTACTCCCCGCGCATCTGCTTGACGAGGAGCTCGGAGTCGGAGACGACCTCGAGCTCGTCCACACTGCGCTCCAGAGCGGCCTCGAGGCCGGCGAGGAGGCCGCGGTACTCGGCAACGTTGTTCGTGGCGACGCCGATGGTCTCGCCCCGCGCATCGAGCACGGTCCCGTCCTCGGTCTCGAGCACGTAGCCGTACGCGGCGGGCCCGGGGTTCCCGCGCGATCCCCCGTCCGTCGAGAGCCGCGCCTTCACGCCGGAAACCCGGTGTCAGACACAGAAACGAAAGTGTCGCGAGTAATCCACAATCTCTGCACGCAGCGCTGTTCAAGCGATGTCAGACACTGGGTCGGAAGTGTCACGACGGAGGCTCCGTGAGCTGATGCAGGTCGAACGCCGGCTCTTCGTAGGGATGCGCCTCGCGAAGCGCGGCCACGACCTCCGCCTCGCGCTCTGCCGGGTAAACGGTCTCGAGCCGCAGCTCGGCCACGCGCTCCTCGCGCCCGGGCTGGCCGACGCTCGGCGAAGCGGACTCCCCCGCGAGGAACGTCCCCGTGCCCTCCGTGTACCAGGAGCAGCGCTCGTAGTCGCCGATCTGGCCCGCGCCGGCCGCGAACAGTGCCTCGCGCACCGCATCGAGTGCCTCGCGAGGCACGAACACGACGAGCTTTCGATTCACGCGCCGCACCTTACGGCGTCACACGGTGCAGGTGCTAACGAGCCCAGCTCGGGTTGATCTGCTCACCCGGCCAGGAGGTGGCGCGGTGGAGGCCTTTCCCGTTCGGCCGCATCAGCCAGAGGTGGGTCACCGAATGGCCCGGCATCTCACTGGCGAAGACGAGCCACCTCCCGTCGGGCGACCAGGAAGGATGATCGTCGTTCAAGGCGTTATGCGTGAGTCGAACCTGGTGCGATCCGTCGGCGTTCACGAGCCAGATCTCGTTGGTCAACCGCCGGGGCCCCGTGCCGACGCTCGACTCGTACGCAAGACGGCTCCCATCCGGCGACCAGGAAGGCGCCCAGTCGACGCCGCCGCCCTTCGGCCCATGCGTGAGTGGACGCTTCGCGCCACCGCTCGCGACCCAGATTCGCCAGTTCGGCGCAGCGAAGGCGATCCTGCGCCCGTCCGGCGACCACGCCGGCGTGCCGAGGGTCCCGACCGCCAGCCGGGTCTTTCGGCTGCCGTCCGAGCGCATCTTCCAGATCGACGAGCGGCCTGCGCTCTCCGACGTGTATGCGAGCCAAAGCCCGTCCAACGACCATGCGGGCGCGCTCTCGGTGGCGCCGCCGCGCGTCAGCTGCCGCAGGTGTGAGCCGTCCGCGCGGATCACGTAGATGTCGCCATGCCGCACGAAGGCGATCCGCCGGCCGTCGGCCGAGGCCCCAGGGTGGCGGGCCTCGAGCGTCGGTGGAGTGACCGCGTGGCGGCCGGTACCGTCCGCCTTCATCACCCAGATCTGCTCTTTCCCGGCCACGCCGCTCGCGCTCGAGAAGACGATCACCCCACCCGGCGAGCTCGCCCCGGAGGCCGCCCCGGCG
>JBKPAM010000104.1:0-42048 GCA_046726435.1 Actinomycetota bacterium | reverse complement strand
TGCTGGATCCCGTTCGGCGAGCTGGACGTCGGCTTTGGGCCGGAGAACGCGACCTGCTACCCGGCTCCGGGGCAGATGCTCTTCTACCCCGGCGGCGTGAGCGAGACCGAGATCTTGTTCCCGTACGGCCCCACCGCGTTCGCGAGCAAGGCAGGCGCGCTGGCCGGCAACCACTTCGCGACAGTTGTAGAGGGCGTGGAGCACCTCGGCGAACTGGGCCGGAAGGTCCTGTGGGAAGGCGTCCAGCCAATCCGTCTCGAAGAAATCTGACCCAGCAGAATCCGCCACACCCCACCCTTGGGTGGGGATTGGGAGGTCCACCCGCCACCCGCTGTGAGCGTACCGCCGGAGATCGCACGTGTCTGTGACGGGAACGCGCCGGAGGTGTGACTACTCGTCCACTGCCGCGGCCAATCGCTCGAGCGTCTCCGTGAGCGCATCTACGGCGAGCTCGATGTCCTCGCCCGCGGAGAGCTCATCCGGCGAGTGGCTGATCCCGCCGTTGAGGCTGCGCACGAACAGCATCGCGGTCGGCACTCCCGCTGCGGCCAGCGCCATCGCGTCGTGGCCCGCCCCGGAGACGAGCTCTGGCGCGCCCGGCAGCACAACACGAAGGGCGTCGAGCGGAGGCCCCGACATCGCGATCGGATCCTGGCGCCACGCCGGCTCGAAGCCGATCTCCGCGATCAGTGAATTCAGCTGCTCTGCCGTCGGCGCCCGGGCATCGACCGCCGCCGTGACCCGACCCGGCACGACGTTCATCGCACCCGGCTCCACCTCGAGCGCGCCGACCGTCGCAACCGCCCCATCGCGCGCGCAGTCCCGCACCCGAAGGACGAACTCCGCCGCCTCGACGAGGGCATCCGCCCGCTCGCCCATCGGCGTGGTCCCGGCATGCCCGGCGCGCCCCTCGAACGTCACGCTCCCGCGCGCCTGGCCGGCAATCCCAGTGACGATTCCGAGCGGTTCGCCGAGCCGCTCCAGCCTCGGCCCCTGCTCGATGTGCACCTCCAGGAACGCGTCCGGAAGCTCCGCGAGCCGGCGGCTGCCCATCGGCCCGGTTTCCTCCGCCCGAAACGCGACGACCGCAAGTGGCAACTCGGCGAGGCGCTCAGCCGCCTCGATCGCAGCGACGACGCCGAGCGCACCGTCGAACTTGCCGCCGTTGGGAACGGTGTCGAGATGCGACCCACTCCAGACCCGCGCCTCACCCCGGCGGCCGAACAGGTTGCCGGCCTCGTCGTTCGCGACCCCGAGCGCCGCCTCGCGCATCCAGCCGGCCGCAAGCCGGTGCGCCTCGTCCTCCGCGGACGAGTAGCCGAGCCGGTTCGCGCCCGGGCCGCCGCCGATCGCGTAGAGCTCGTCGAGACGCTCGAGGACTCGCACCGGCTAACCGTACGCCGTACGCCCGGTGGCCCCGGAAGGGGAACCGCTCAGCCGCAGGCGGCGTTCGCCGGCGTGAAGTCGCCCTTGTAGCTGACGACGCACGTGGGAATGTTCCCGAGGAACACTCCGCTGGCTCCGGCCGAGATCTGTGAGGCCGCGATCTTGATCGAGGAGGATCCCGTGGATTCCGTCAGGTAGCTCGAGCCGCCGAGGACGCTGTTTGCAGCCGTGATCGTGCCGTTCTGCTGGGCGACCAGGCCGAAGCCGCCCGAGCCGGAGCCCGAGGCGAACCCGCTCGCGGTCGACTCGCGAAGAGTGGTCACGCTGAAGGAGTTGACGGGAAATGCCATCCCGTTCGCGCCGGAAAACTCGCTGTGGATCGTCGTGCCGACGAGGGTGACCGAGCCGCCGTTCACGACACCCTGACTGAAGTTGCCTGTGCCGGAGGCGGTCGAGTGGAGGCCCGAGTCGAGCACCGTGACCCCGCCCGACGCGGTCAATGCAGCGGCGTTCCCCGCCGTCGCCAACGCTGTGAGAACGTCGTCGACCAGCCGTGCCTGGCCGACGAAATCGACGTTGAATGCGTTGGCCGGGCCGGTGGCAGCGTGGCTCTCGATCGACAAGTTGCGGATCTCGATCGGCTTCGCCGACGTGGCGTGGTCCTCGACCGTGTAGCCGTCATGGCCGGTTCCGGTGATCGTCGTAACAGCGGCCCCCGAGCCCGCGAGGTCGACGTTCGGCTTCAGCTCGAAGGTCGTGGCTCCGACGTCGTAGGTCCCGGGCTCGAGCTGCACCAGGTAGGGATGGCTTGCGTTGTCGGTGATCGCGCCGAGGCTTTGGACCAAGGAGGCACCGTTCGCGGCCGGCGTGCCCGTCGCCTTGACCACTACCACGTGGGCGTAGTGGAAGTCCGCGCCGGGCCGGCCCTGGAGCCCTTGCGGCCCTTGCGGGCCTTTCGGGCCTTGAGGCCCGGCCGCGCCGGGGGCCCCGCGCAGTCCGTGAAGCGCCTTGATCGCCTTCCTGCTCAGGACGGTCTGCAGCGAGTGGTTCACGACCTGGGGGCTCTTGACGCTGTTCTTCGACAGGAGCCGAGTGGCCGCGGCGTAGGAGGTGCCCGTCGTCGCCAGCAGCAGCGCAAACAAGGCGAGATGGTGTTGCCTGAGGTAATGCCCGAGTCTCCTCACGGCAGTCGAGTTGTCACCCAGTCGACGCGAAGAGTCGAGCCGGCCCGTGCGGTTACGCCGCGCGGAGCGGCCGCAGGAGCTGCACTCCCGCGAGCGGGAAGACCGCGGCGAGGGCGAACCCGAGACGCCACGAGCCTGCGGCGACGACCACGGCGAAGGCCGGAGGCACGATCGCTCCGGCCGCAGCCAGAGCCGTCTGCTGCATGCCGAGCGCTGCACCGCTCCGTGTGCGGCCCGCAATCTCCGCTGCGGCCGTGAACGAAAGCCCGTTCCACGCCATCGAGAGCCCGCCCGCAAGCACGAACGCAGGCACGAGCACCGCCAACGGCGCGTCGAGTGCCGCCGTCGCGACGGCCAAGGTCACGGCACTGCCCACGCCTACGAGCCGGAGTGGCCGCAGTCGTGAGCCGATCCGGTCCGACCACCGCCCCCCGCCGATGCGCATCCCCGCGGCAACGACCTGCACGCCCGCGAGCACGCCGGCCGCGGCGGCGTCGGACAGCCCGCGCTCGTCGTGCAGGAAGAGCACGAGGAAGCCTGTGATCGCGAGCTGCGCGACGAGATAGAAGCTGCTTCCGCCGCACAGAAGCCAGAGCCGGTGGTCGCGCAGGGTCGCACCGAGCCCGCGCGGCTCGACGACGTCGTCCTCGGCCGCGCCCTTGCGCTCCCGAATCACCGCGACGCCGAACGCCGCACCGGCGACACACAGCCCTGCCATGAACACGAAGGCCGTGCGCAGGTCCAGCGCGGGCAGGACGAGCGCCGAGATGAGCCCACCGACCGGGATCGCCGTCTGCCGCACACCCAGCGCGAAGCCGCGCTCGGAAGCCGGGAACCACTGCATCACCGCCCGCCCGCTCGCAGCGTTGACGCTGGCGCCTGCCGCGCCCGCGAGACCGACGAGGACGATCAGCGATTCGAAGCCCTCCGCGTTCCCGGCGCCCACGAGCGCAGCGCCGCAGGCGACGAGGCCGGTTGCCAGGACAAACCGCTCGCCGACCCGGTCGGCCAGCACGCCCCACGGAAGCAGCGTCAGCAGCGTCCCGATCCAGAGGCTGTCGAGCAGGACGCCGATCTGCACCAGGCTCAGGTCGTGCGCGTCGCGCAGCGCGGGCGCGAGGACCGGCAGCCCGACGATCACGGCGGAGAACGACGTCTGCGCCGCGGTGCCGGCGGCGAGCACCAGCCAGCGGTAACGGTTGAGGCGAGGCTCGCCTACAGCCCGAACGGGTTGAACGGCCTCGGGCTCGTCGAGACGATCACGCTCTTCGTCTCGAGGTAGGCATCGAGCGTCTCGAGCCCGAGCTCGCGGCCGAAACCCGACTGCTTGTAGCCGCCGAAGGGGATGCCCGGGAAGGCCGTGTACGGCATGTTGATTCCGACGGTGCCCGCCTTGATCCGCCGCGCGAGCCGGTGCCCGCGGGCGGGGTCGCCGGTCCAGACCGTCGCCATCAGGCCGTAGCGCACGTCATTCGCGAGCCTGATCGCGTCCTTCTCGTCCTCGAACGGGGTCATGGTCACGACCGGGCCGAAGATCTCCTCCTGCGCCACCCGCATCGAGTTGTCCACCTGCGCGAGAACCGTCGGCGGGTAGAAGGCGCCCTTGCCGTCGCTCGGCTCGCCGCCGGCCACCACCTCGGCGCCCTCCTCGCGACCGCTCTCGACGTAGCCGTGCACGCGCTCGCGGTGCTCGTTCGAGATGAGCGAGCCGATCTGCGTCTCCGGGTCGAGCGGGTCGCCGACCTTCAGCCGCGAGGCGGCCTCGCTGAAGCGCGTGACGACGTCGTCGTAGATCGAGCCCTCGACCAGGACGCGCGAGCGGGCCTCGCAGCTCTGGCCGGCCGAGTAGTAGATCGACCAGACCGAGCTCGGGATCGCGTCGTCGAGGTTCGCGTCCGCGAAGATCAGGTTCGGGCTCTTGCCGCCGAGCTCGAGGATCAGGCGCTTGATCCCGTCGGAGGCGAGACGCATGATCTCCGCCCCAGTCGCGGTCGAGCCGGTGAACGCGACCTTCTCCACGCCGGGGTGCCGCACGAGGTGGGCGCCGACGACCTGCCCCGGCCCAGGGACGACGTTGAGGACCCCGGGCGGGAAGCCGGCCTCGGCCGCGAGCTCGGCCATCCGCAGCGCGGAGAGCGGTGTCGCGGAGTCGGGCTTCAGCACGACGGTGCAGCCGGCCGCCAACGCGGGCGCGAGCTTCCAGGTGGTCATCATCAGCGGGTAGTTCCAGGGCACGATCTGGCCGCAGACGCCGACCGGCTCCTTCAGCGAGTAGAAGAGCAGCGAGCCCCCGAGCGGGTTCGAGCGGCCGCCGATCGACCCGACCGCGGAACCGTAGAAGCGGAAGTTCTCGATTCCCTGCGCGAGCTCGGCCTTGACCGAGGAGATCGCCTTGCCGACGTTGCGTGCCTCGAGCTCGGCGAGCTCCTTGCGGTTCGCGACGAGCGCATCGGCCAGCGCATGGAGCAGGCGTGAGCGCTCGGTCGGCGGCGTCTTGCCCCAGTCGCCCTCGAGGGCGGTTCGCGCGGCCTCGACCGCTCGGTCGACGTCCTGCTCGTTCGCCACGGCAACCCGCGCCAACGGCTCGCCGGTCGCGGGCTCGGTGAGCTCTCGGAGCTCGCCGGAGGCCGGCTCGGTCGACTCTCCATTGATGAAGAGCCCATACTCGCGCTCGATCGCGACCGCCATCGAAACCGGACGATATCGGACGGCCTCCAGCCTAACCCCGGGACTCAGCCTTCGTTCCGGCGCTAACCCGGGGTCAGATCTTGCGTTGCCACATCGGCGGGCTCGCGGCGCTTTGACGGTGTGACGAGACTGGAACAAGTTGCTCAGTGGTGGATGAATCGATACGGATCTGGCACGTGAATGTGGCATTGCAAGATCTGACCCCGGTTTTCGCGCCCCGAATGGGGGATACTTGGTCGGTGAGCGACCACGTCGAGGTCGAGGCGGCCCGGATCCCCGATCGCGATCGGCTGCTCCAGGAGTTGCGCGAGGCCGGGCTCGCTGCGCGGCCAGTGGAAGAGGTCGGGATCGAGGTGCCGGTTCACGGAGACGCGGACGAGGTCGCGGACGAGCTGTTCGCGCACGCGGAGTCGGTGATCATGCGGATCGGCGCGCCGTTCGTGCCCATCAAGTACGAAGGCACGATCTACATCCGGCCGCCCGTGGGCTAAACGCCTTACGGGCTAACCCGCGCAGACTCCGCCTCCGGCTCCGCCGCACGCTGGGGAAACGCAGGACGTTCGGGGATCCGCGGAGAAAGCAAGGCGTTAGCTCCGCGTCCGATGGGTAGGTTCGACCGATGGCCGAACGCGCCTCCCCCGCGCCGGAGCTCGTCGAGGTCTCCCTCCGCGTCAACGGCTATCAACACGCGCTCACGGTCGACACGCGCACATCGCTGCTCGACCTCCTCCGGGAGCACCTGGGACTTACCGGCGCCAAGAAGGGCTGCGATCACGGTCAGTGCGGGGCCTGCACGGTTCTGATCGACGGCCGCCGGGCCAACGCGTGCCTCGCGCTCGTCGTCGCCCACCGCGACGCGGAGGTGACGACCATCGAGGGACTCGCCGACGGCGACGAGCTGCACCCGCTGCAGCGCGCCTTCATCGAGCACGACGGGCTCCAGTGCGGGTACTGCACGCCCGGCCAAATTTGCTCTGCCGCCGGGATGCTGGACGAACTTGCCCGAGGCTGGCCCAGCCATGCTGCCGCGGACGTTGCAGCGGAGCCGCGCCTGACCGCAGACGAGATCCGCGAGCGGATGAGCGGCAACATCTGCCGCTGCGGCGCGTACCCCAACATCCTCGCCGCGATCGAGGAGGTCGCGCGCTGAGGCCGTTCGGCTACGAGGCCGCGACGGACACGGGGACCGCGCTCGCCGCGGTCGCGGCCCCCGGCGCCAAGTTCCTCGGCGGAGGGACAAACCTCGTCGACCTGATGCGGCTCGGCGTCGAGACCCCCGCGGCGCTCGTGGACGTGACGAGGCTCCCGCTCGACGGCATCGAGCCCACACCGGACGGAGGCCTGCGGATCGGCGCCGCGGTTCGGAACAGCGTGCTCGCGGCCGACCCGCACGTGCGAGCCCACTACCCGGCCCTCGCCCAGGCGCTGCTCTCCGGCGCCTCCGGCCAGATCCGCAACTGGGCCACGACCGCGGGGAATCTCCTCCAGCGCACGCGGTGCGCGTACTTCCAGGACGTGGTGAAGCCGTGCAACAAGCGCGAGCCCGGCTCCGGGTGCCCGGCACGCGAGGGCGACCACAGGAACCTCGCGATCCTCGGCCACTCACTGAGCTGCGTCGCTACGCATCCGTCGGACATGGCCGTCCCGCTCGCCGCCTTCGACGCCGTCGTGCACGTGATCGGCCCGGTCGGAGCCCGCGCGGTCCCGCTCGTCGACCTCCACCGCCTGCCGGGAGACGAGCCCTGGCGTGAGACAGTGCTGGACCCCGCCGAGCTGATCGAGGCCGTCGAGCTGCCGCCCCTGGCGGTCGCGGCACGCTCGGCCTACCGCAAGGTGCGCGGGCGGGCGTCGTTCGAGTTCGCGCTCGTCTCCGTCGCGGCCGCGCTCGAAGTCGTCGACGGCAGCGTTCAGGAGGTTCGCCTCGCGCTCGGCGGCGTCGCCCACAAGCCGTGGCGCGCGACTCGAGCCGAGGAAGCGCTGCGCGGGGCACCCGCGACCGCCGACTCGTTCGCGCGCGCGGCGGACGCCGAGCTCGAGCAGGCGGAGCCGTTGCGCGACAACGCCTACAAGGTGCCTGTCGCACGCAACACGATCGTCGCGCTGCTATCGGAGCTCGCGGCGTGAGCGTCGCCGAGCGAATCCTCGGCGCACCGATCGACCGGGTCGAGGGCGGCGAGAAGGTCCGCGGTCAGGCGAGGTACGCGTACGAGTACTCCCCCGAGGGGGTCGTCTACGCGTCGCTCGTCGTCTCGCCGGCGGCCAAGGGGACGATCAGCTCCATCGACCCGGAGCCCGCGCTCGTCGCGGCCGGTGTGGTCGCCGTGCTCACGCACGAGAACGCAATGCAGCTGGCGGACGACGACGGCGAGCTCGGCGTCCTCCAATCACCGCGCATCGCGTACCGCGGCCAGATCGTGGGGGCGGTCGTCGCCGAGAGCCTCGAGGCCTCGCGCGAGGCGGCGCGCCTTGTCCGGCTCGAAATCGACGAGGAGCCGCACGACGTCGAGCTGCGCGTCGACCACCCGAGGCTCTACAAGCCCGAGAAGGTCAACCCGGGCTTGGAGACCGACACCGCGGAGGGCGACGTCGAGGCGGCGCTGCGGTCTGCGGAGGTCACGCTCGACGCGACCTACACCACGCCGACGGAGCACAACAACCCGATGGAGCCGCATGCGACGACCGCGGTCTGGGACGGAGAGCGGCTGACGCTGTACGACTCCGACCAGGGCGCATACTCGTACCAGCAAACGGTGGCCGCGCGGCTCGGGCTCCCGCCCGAGAACGTGCACGTGATCGCGACGCATGTGGGCGGCGGCTTCGGCTCGAAGGGAACGCCGCGGCCCCACGTGATCGTCGCGGCGATGGCCGCGAAGCTCGTGGGGCGGCCTGTGAAGCTCGCGGTCACGCGCCAGCAGATGTTCACGCTGACCGGCTACCGGACGCCGACGATCCAGCGCCTGCAGCTGGGAGCCGACCGCGACGGGCGCCTGGTGGCGATCGCGCACGACGTCGTGGAGCAGACCTCGACCATCCAGGAGTTCGCCGAGCAGACGGCCCTGCCCACGCGGATGATGTACGCCTCCGAAACGCGCCGGACGACGCACCGGGTCGTGGGGCTGGACGTGCCGACACCCTCGTGGATGCGGGCACCGGGCGAGTGCCCAGGAATGTACGCGCTCGAGTCGGCGATGGACGAGCTGGCGCTGGGGCTCGGGCTCGACCCGATCGAGCTGCGCATCCGGAACGAGCCCGACATCGACCCCGAGACGGGTTACCCGTTCTCGACCAGGAACCTCGTCGGGTGCCTGCGGGAAGGGGCGGATCGTTTCGGCTGGAGCGAGCGCGACCCGGAGCCCGCGGCGCGGTGGGACGGGCCGTGGCTCGTGGGGAGCGGCGTCGCGTCGTCAACCTACCCGGCTCGACGGCGCCCATCGACCGCCCGCGGCCGGCGCGAGCCGGACGGCAGCTATACGATCGAGGTTGGCGCGATGGACATCGGCACCGGTGCCCGCACCGTCCTGACGCAGATCGCAGCCGACGCGCTCGAGGTGCCGCCGGAGCGCGTGCGGGTCGAGATCGGCGACAGCGCATTCGGGCAGGCGATGGTCGCGGGCGGCTCGATGGGCACATCCTCCTGGGGCACGGCAGTGCTCGAAGCGTGCCGCCGCCTACAAGCGGGCGAGGACGAGGTGCACGTCGACACCGGCCAGGACGCCGAGGACGAGGAGCCGTTGGCCAGGCACGCGTTCGGGGCCCAGTTCGTCGAGGTGCGGGTCAACGTCGACACGGGCGAGGTCCGGGTCCCGCGCGTGTTGGGCGTGTTCGCGTGCGGGCGCATCCTCAACCCGAAGACGGCTCGCTCGCAGTTCATCGGCGGGATGACGATGGGCGTCTCGATGGCGCTGCTCGAGGAGACCATCGTCGACCACCAGCTCGGCGCCTTCGTCAATCACGACCTGGCCATGTACCACGTCCCCGTGCACGCCGACGTCCAGGAGATCGACGCGGTCTGGCTCGACGAGCACGACCCGCACGTGAACCCGATGGGCGCGAAGGGGATCGGCGAGATCGGCATCGTCGGGACGGCCGCGGCGGTCGCCGGCGCCGTGTACCACGCAACAGGGATCCGCGTGCGGGACCTCCCGATCCGCCCCGACAAGCTCATCGGCAGGCTGCCGCGCCCACCCCGGGGTCAGATCTTGCATTGACACATCCCGGGCTCACCTGCAGTTAGACCGTGTGACGAGACCGCAACGGTTGCTCCACATGTGGATCGATCGGCGCAGACTCGGCGCACAATCTTGCAGTGCAAGATCTGACCCCGGGTTTGACCGAACGGGTCTCAGGCCCATAAGACTTCCAGCAGACCACGCTAGCGTTCGAACAAGGCCGCCTGGCCCTGTCCGACGCCGACGCAGAGCGTGGCGAGGCCGTAGCGCCCGCCACGGCGGCGCAGCTCGTGCAGCAGCGTCACCACCAGCCGGGCGCCACTCATGCCGAGCGGGTGGCCGAGTGCGATCGCGCCGCCGTTCACGTTCACGCGCTCCGGGTCGAGCCCGAGCTCGCGGATCACGACGAGGCTCTGCGAGGCGAAGGCCTCGTTCAGCTCGACCAGGTCGAGCTCGCTCGCGTCGACGCCCACGCGCTCGAGCAGCTTGCGCACCGCCGGCACGGGCCCGATCCCCATCACGCGCGGGTCGACACCCGCGACAGCCGAGCCGACGAACCGGCCCAACGGCTCCACGCCGAGCTGGCAGGCGCGTTGCTCACTTGCGATGACAAGCGCGGCGGCACCGTCGTTGATCCCGCTCGAGTTACCGGCGGTGACCGACCCGCCCCCGCGAAAGGCCGGCTTCAGCGCTGCAAGCTTCTCCGCGCTCGTGTCGGGCCGAGGGTGCTCGTCGCGCACGGCCTCGCCGACGGGAACGAGCTCGTCCGCGAAGCGCCCGGCGCCGTCGGCCTCCGCCCAGCGCCGCTGCGACTGCAGGGCGAACGCGTCCTGCTCCTCGCGCGAGACGCCGTAGCGCTCCACGACGTTCTCTCCGGTCTCGCCCATCGACTCGAGCGGGAATTGCTCCTCGAGCCGCGGGTTCGGGAAGCGCCAGCCCAGGGTCGTGTCCCAGACCGTCTGGTTGCCGCGCGGGAACGCCGCGTCGGGCTTGGCCATCACGAGCGGCGCGCGCGACATCGACTCGACGCCGCCCGCGAGGAAGAGATCGCCATCGCCGGCCACCACCGCGTGGCAGGCCGACACGACCGCGGAGAGCCCTGATGCGCAGAGCCGGTTCACCGTCACGCCGGCAACCGACTCCGGCAGGCCGGCGAGCAAGGCGGCCATCCGTGCAACGTTGCGGTTGTCCTCGCCGGCCTGGTTCGCGGCCCCGAAGTAGACGTCCTCGATCGCTGCGGCCGGGACCCCGGCACGTGAGACCGCCTCGCCGATCACGAGCGCAGCGAGGTCGTCCGGCCGGTCACCGGAAAGCACACCGCCGTACCGCCCCACGGGCGTGCGGACTGCCGAGAGAACGACCGCGCGGCTCACGCCGCCAACGCTAGCCCACGAACTCCACGCGAACGGGCTGCTCGTAGGCGCCGAGAGCCTCGGCGCGCTTCAGCAGCTCGCGCACGGCCTGCCGGCCCTCGTCGCCGTAGTCGCGCGTGAGCTCGTTCACGTACATCCCGACGAAGCGGTCGGCAAGCTCGGTGTCGAGGCCGCGGCCGAACCGAAGCGCGTACTCCATCGCCTCCTCGCGGTTGTCGAGCCCGGCCTGGATCGAATCCCGTAGCACGTCGGAGAGCTCGAACAGGTTCCCGGCCCCGACGTCACGCCGGGCCACGTTCGCCCCCAGCGGCAGCGGCAGGCCGGTCTCCAGGAGCCACCACTCGCCGAGGTCGACGACTTTCTTCAACCCCTGCACCTCGTAAGTGAGCTGGCCCTCGTGGATCAGCAGCCCCGCATCGGCCCGGCCGGCGCGCACCTCCTCGATGATCGCGTCGAAGGGAACCTCGCGGTAGCGGAACGACCCGAGGCACATCTGCAGGACGAGGAACGCCGTCGTCAGCTCTCCGGGCACGGCGATCTCCAGCTGCCGGGCGTCGGCTGTCGACAGCTCCTCGCGCGCCACGAGAATCGGCCCGTAGCCGGAGCCCATCGAGGCGCCGTGCGGCAGCAGCACGTAGCGGTCCTGAACCTTCGGGTACGCGGCGAGCGAGATGGCGGTCACCTCGAGCTTGCCCTCCAGCGCCCACACGTTCAGCGTCTGGATGTCTCGCAGGACGTGCTCGAACTCGAACCGCCCCGGGTCGACCTCCCCCGAGGCGAGGCCCCAGAACATGAACGCGTCGTCGGGATCCGGGCTGTGGCCGAGGCGGATCAGCATCGAGGCGCCGAGGCTACCAGGGTCGCGCCGTACACTGGGCGGGTGCCGAAGCCGGCGCTGAGCGACGCGATCCAGGACTACCTGAAGGAGCTCTACCACCTCCAGACGGGAGGCGGCCGCGTGTCCGTGACCGCCCTCGCGCGCGAGCAGAACGTCTCCCCCGCTTCCGCCAGCGCGATGGTCAAGAAGCTGGCCGCGCTGGACCTCGTCGAGCACGCGCCCTACCGCGGGGTCAAGCTCACGCCGGCCGGCGAGAAGGTCGCCGTCGAGGTGATCCGCCACCACCGGCTGCTCGAGCTGTACCTCGCGCGCACCCTCGGCCTGCACGTCGACGACGTGCACGACGAGGCGGACCGGCTCGAGCACGTGCTCTCGGAGGAGCTCGAGGCGCGGATCGACAGCGCGCTCGGCTTTCCGACGCACGACCCGCACGGGGATCCGATCCCCAACGCGGACCTGGAATGGCCTAAGTAGCCGCTTCTTCCACGGCGAGGGCTCGGGCGAATGCGTCGGCGAGGTCGACTCCGAAGCAGACCGGGCCGTGGTCTCGAATCACCACGGCATGTCCCTCACCCGCGGCTTCGAGCACGGCGAAGCCCAGTTCCCGCGTTCCCGAGGCCCCGCTTGCGACCGGCACAGGCGGGTGTGCGGTCGCGTGCGGCGAGTGCGTGTGCACGACCGCGCCCACGTCCGGCCGCACAGCGAGCACGGCGAGGTGCAGCGGCAGCTCAACACTCGGCCTCGGCCCCTCGACCAGCTCCCCTTCGGATGTGACGAGGCAGATGTCCTCCGGGCCCAAGGAGTCGTAAGGCAGAGCGCTCGGCGAGACGGCCACGAGCCCGCCGGCTCTAGCGCTCGCGTTGCCCGCCGTGCCCCGCACGAGCCCGGCCGCGGCCATCCGTCGCAGGGTCTCCGCGAGCTCCTGCCGCAGTTCTAACGCCCGAAGAACCACCGCTCGAGCGGGCGCAGCAGCTCCTCTCGGACGAAGGGCTTCACCTTCGCCCCGCTGCCGTCCTGCTCGGAGACGCGCGCGTCGTCCTCGAGCGTCTCGTTGGCCGCCACGAGCGCGTCTGCCAGCTCGTAGCCCTGGAAGACGTAGTCGTCGCGCCGCGCCTCGTCACTCGGGCGGTACTGCGGGTTCACCGCGCGCCCGACCGCCCAGAGCGCCCCGGGAAGCCGCTCGATCCAGATCACGATCCGCTCGGAATCGCCGCGGTCGTCCACCCCGTGCACCTCGCGTTCGGCAAAGCGGACCGCCGACGGCTTCTTCACGCTTATGACTCTAGCGCCGGCAAAGCCGCCGCGGCCTCCAGGCGGCGCCGCTAGGATCGCAGCGTGGCCGGGAGGCTCTCGAGCTTTCTGCGGAACCCGTTCTCGTTCCTGTTCGCGCGTTCGTCGAACGAGGACCGGCTGTCCGTCTACGTGATCCGCGAGCACGAGCGGGGCCGGTCGCTAGCCGACATCCTCAACGACCCGTACGTGCGGAACCGCGCGACGCCCCAGGAGATCGAGAGGCTGCTCGACCGGCCCGAGGTGATCCACGCGCTCGGCGAGGGCGCGGTAGCCGCCGAGCAACAGCGACGCAGCTAGAGCGCATCGCGCTGACTTTCGTCGGTTCGACCGGTCATTTCAGACGGATGCACGGGCAAAGCCCGTCCATCCTGGCGCCGGCATCGCAAGCGACGCCTAGACATCGCGACCGACGCCGCGCTCGCGGGCCCGCTCGACCGCGGCGGCCGCGGCGGCCACGTCCCACGCAGCGAGCCCGTTCGACTTGAACACGACGATGTCGTCGTCGGCCTGCCGCCCGGGCAGCTCGCCGGCCACGACCTCCTGCAGCTCGTGCACCTCCAGCCAGTCGAGCGTCCCCGCTTCGACGGGCTCGATCAGGTCGCCGGACTCGCGGCGCGCCCCCTCGAGCGAGTCGCAGCACACGAAGGCCGCGCGCTCGAGCACGACGTTGTCGAGCTCCCGCCGCCGCGGGTCGTTCGCGCCCGCGGCGCACACGAGCGCCCCAGGCTGCAGCCACTCCCCGCGTAGAACGGGGTCACGGGACGTCGTGATCGTCACGACCACGTCCTTCCCGGCCGCGTCTCGGTGGCTCTCGCCGGGCTCGGCGCCGACCTCCTCGCAGAACGCCGCGAGGCGCTGCTCGTTGCGGCAGAAGGCGACGACGTTCTCGAGCGACGGCAGCGCCTCGCGGATGCACGCGACCTGGCTCCGCGCCTGCCAGCCGCAGCCGATCACGCCGAGCGACGACGCTCCCTCCCGCGCCAGGTGCCGTGCCGCGACTCCGCTCGCGGCCCCTGTGCGGAGCTGGCCGAGCTTGTCGGCTTCGATCACGGCGACCGGCTTCTTCGTCTCGAGGTCGAACAGGAGCACGACGAACGACGCGCCTTCCGGCCCGGCCGCGTACGACTTGACGCCGGCCAGCCCGAGCTCCCGGTCGACCGCCCACATCACGGCGAGGTGGCCGTCCTCGAAGCGGGTCCGCTGCCTCGGCACGTTCTCGACCTCTCCGGCCGCCAGGCGGCGGAACGCGCCCTCGACCGCCTCGAGTGCGTCGGCGGGTGACAGCAGGTCCGCGACGTCGGCCTCGGTCAGGTACAGCGGCACGCGCTGAGGCTACTCACTGCCTCGGGATGAAGCTTATCTGCCCGCTGGTCTCGAGGACCGCCAGCCGGACGTCGTCCAACGACCAGATCTGGTTCTGCCGCGCCCGCTCGAGCAGCTCGTCTCGCGTCAAGCGTTCCCGCGCGAGATTGCGCTCGACCACCCGGCCGTCTTCGATCAGAACCATCGGCTCGCCCTCGAGGACGACCTTGAGGCGCTTGAAGCGGAAGTTGAGGTACGAGACGCCCACCTGCAGGAGCGCAATCGTGCCGGCGGCGAGCACCAGGCCGGTGACCGAGTAGTCGCTCTGGGTAACGCCTTGCTGCACGAGGTCACCGAGCACGATCAGCATGATCAGGTCGAAGGGCTCGAGCGAGGAGAGCTCCCTGCGGCCGACGACCCGCGTCAGGAAGAAGATGAAGCCGAAGGCGAGGGCAGCGCGGAGAACGATGTCCATTACGGGAAGACGTTCAGCGTCCGTGTGGTGGACAGGATCGACCGGCCGCCGTCCTCGAGCTCGACCCGCTGCGTCTTGCGCCCGACCGTGGTCGGATTCACCTGGTACTGGACCCAGAGCACGTACTTCGAGCCGGCCGGAAGGTGACCGAGCTCGAGCGAGAGGCTCCCGTCACGGCTTGCCTCGCTGACCGGGCTCGGCTCGATCGTGTTCACCGTCAGGCCGTTGAGCCAGCCTGGTCCCAGGACGAGCGTCGCGTCCTTGAGCTCTTGCAGCGCCTCGACCGTGAACCGTGATTGGAAGAGCAGGCCGCCGCGCACGGCATCGGGGGCGGAGATCTCGAGACGCGCGGCGCCGGCGCTGATGCGGTCTGTGGACGGGCGCTGGCCGAAGACGTCGAGCAGGGCGAGCAGCAGGACCACCGCGACGAGCGCCAGCAACCCGCGGCGCAGCCAGGGATGCCACTGCCGCCCCTCGAGGTCCCGGTGGCGCTTGAGGACGATCCCTTCGGGCGCATCCGCCACGCCCGCGCATTCGGTGGCGCCGAGTCGGTTCCTTTAGCGGGAGGCCTAGTGCCCCTTCCAGTGATGGTGCCCAGGCTCCCGGTCGCTAGCACCAAGCAGCGTGATAGCGGGCGGGAGACGGGCGTCCATTGCTGGGAGGGGCACTAGCTGTGAGCCCAGGCCGCCAGCGCGGCGCCTGCCGCGAGGATCGAGCCCAGGAGCGCGAGCACGAGGACGAGCGGGCCGCCGCCGCCACCCGAGTTCTGCTTCCGCGCGGGTGGAGCCGCACGCGGGGCAGCGGCCGTCTCGTACTCGTAGACGATCCGGTTACGGCCGTCGGCGTCGGGGTTCGAGAGGAACGTCTGGTACTGGTCGACGCGCACCATCCGCATCCGGGCCTGCAGGAGGCGGCTCAGCAACGACGCGGCCGGAATGCGGCGCCGCCCGACCGCCGCCTGCCAGGTCGAGGCGCGCGGCGGGGTCAGCAGCCGCTCGGGGGGAACCGGCCAGGCACGCAGCCGGACGTGCGGGCGGCCGGTGCCCTCGGCGTGGACGGTGATGCCGAGCGGGCCGCCGTCGCCGAGCGTCGCAGCGAACGGCACCGGCCGGGATCCAGGGAAGCTCAGCTCACCCTCGACCTTGATCGGCGCCTCGATCTCCGGGCGCGGCGTGACCTCCGTCAACGGGCCGATGAACGTCGCCTGCGCGGGGGGCACGCGGACGCCCGCACGGGCCGCACGCCGCGTCTCGTCGAGCAGCCTCGCGCTCTCCTCGGGACGGACGACCCCTGAGTATTCGAGCACCGGGGTTCGCGTGGCGTTGACGACCGAGAGCGTCGCGCTTCCGCTCTCGCGCTGCAGCTCGAGGCGAACCGGGAGGAACTGCGCCACGGGCCCTGGGCGGAGCTTGACATCGGCCGCGAGCACCTTCCGCCCGGGCGAGAACCCTGCCCAGAGCACCTGGTTCACGCGCAGCCCGGGCTGTGAGTCCGTGCCCGGACCCGGGCGCACGTCGGAGATCGGCGCGCTGATGATGAACTGGTAGTCCCCCCTGCCCGCAAGGCCGAGGCGCTGGCGCACCCCAACGGAAGTGGGCCGCCCCTGCCCGTCGACGCCGACGCGGACGAGCTGGGTGTTCGTGATGTGGAAGACGTACCGCGTGGGATTCGGCGGCACCGGCCCGTACGCCGCGAGCGGCGGACTGACCGTCGGGTACGGGACCGGCCCCGGCAGCACGACCTGCTGCGAGGTCGGCTGTGCCCGCGCTCCGGCCGCGAGCACGAGTGCGCCCACGAACAGGACCGCGGTGCTGATGCGGCTGAACACCTCAGCGAGTCTGCGGGATCGTGGGCAGCGTCGACGAGAGCGGATCGTCCTTCACGGGCGCGAAGGTCATGTCGTGGAAGCGCGCGAAGTAGACGTCGTCGTCGACCACGCCCTCGTGGCTGTGCTCGTTGAAGCCACGCTCGTCGCCGTTCGCGCCCTGCGTCACGACCTCGTTCAGGGCCTTGGTGATCTTCTCGGGATCAGTCGAGGCGGCGCGGACGGCCGCGGCCGCGAGCACGTTGACGAAGTCGTAGGAGTACATCGCGAACTCGGGCGGCTGGATAACCGCCTTGCCCTGTGAGGTCTTGACCCCGACGCGGTCGGCCCCGTACGTCGACTCGTACTGCGACTGGAAGTTCACGAACGGCCCGGTGCCGACCTCGGCGGTCATCCGGCCGGAGGCGAAGGTCAGGCCGTCGACCCACTCGGGGTGGTCGGCGAGCTGCTGGCGGATGAACGGGTCGGCGCCGGTAGGCGGCGTGTAGACCGGGACGTTCCAGCCGAGGCTGCGCGCCGCGGACAGGGCGGCTGCGATCGTCGGCGGCTGGCCCCAGACGAGCAGGGCGGTCGCGCCCGAACGGCGGGCGCGCAGGATCTGAGGGGTCACGTCGGATTGCCCCGCCGGCAGCGTCAGCTTGAGCGCAACGGACTCGGGGTTCTCGGCGAACGAGCGGCCGATGTCGTCGGCGCCCTCACGCCCGTAGGCGCTGTCGTCCGAGAGCAGCGCGACCTTCAGCTTCTTGGGGATCAGGTACTCCGCGTACCGGAAGGCGATGCCGTGGTTCGTCGGCGCGATGCGGAAGACGTTCAGCCGCGACTCGGCGTCGACGAGGCCCGTGCCGCCGTCGTAGGTGATGCAGATCGAGACGCCGTCGTGCTCGGCGAGCTGCCAGGTCGCGTCGACGCCGGTCCCGTCCGTGACGATCGAGATCGCGCCGGCGTCGAGCGCGCGCCGGGTGTCCTCGACGGCCTGCCGCGCGGAGAGGTGGTTGTCGTAGAGCTTGACCCGCAGGCGGTAGCTCTTGTTACCGACGCGGATGCCGCCGCCGGAGTTGAGACTCGAGGCCGCGAGCTCCACGCCTTGGCGGATCGTCTGCGCGACGTACGGGCTGCCGGTGACCGGCACGTCGACGGCGATCACAAGGTGGCCGGCATCGCTCCCCGAGCCGGAGCTCCCGCCGCAACCGGCAGCGAGCAACGTGAGACCGGCGAGAAGGAGCACTGGCCGGCGCACGGGAAAAAGCCTACAGCCGGGCGGTTCCCAGGTACGCCTCCTGGACGACGCCGCTCGCGGCCACCTCGGCCACCGAGCCCTCGGCGACGACCCTTCCCGCGGCAAGCACCAGCACCCGGTCGGCGACGCGGCGAACGAGCCGCACGTTGTGCTCGACGACCAGCACCGCAACCCCGCGTTCGCGGATCCGCTCGATCGCTGCGGCGAGGGTGTCGAGCTCGTCGGCGCCCGCGCCGGCCGCGAGCTCGTCGACGAGCAGGACCTGAGGCTCCGTGGCCAGCGCCGCCGCGAGCGCGACGAGCCGCCGCTGCGAGGTGGTGAGCTCGGGAGTCGGGACGTCGGCCGCGTCCTGGAGGCCGACGAGCGCCAGGGCCTCGAGCGCGACCGTCTCGGAGGCATTGTGCTCACGCCGCGCTCTTGGCGTCACGAGCGCGGTTCGGGCGAGGCCGCCGGAGCGCCGGCGCGGGGCGCGGCCGACCTGCACGTTCTCGATCGCGGTCAGCTCGGGGAAGGCCGCGGTCGTCTGCAGCGTGCGCGCTATCCCGAGTCGGACCCGGTGGGCCGTGGGCACCGCGGTCACGTCCGTGCCGTCGAGCGCGATCGCGCCCGCATCGGGCGTGCTAGCTCCCGAGATCAGGCGCAGGGCGGTCGTCTTGCCCGAGCCGTTCGGGCCGATCAGCGCCGCGGTCTCGCCGCGGGAAAGCTCGAGCGAGAGGCCGTCCACGGCGACGACGCCGCCGAACGACTTGTTCAGGCCCCGCGCGCTGAGCACCGGCTCGAGGGGGCCGGGCGCTGCGGTGGTACGGGTGTCCGCGGCACGGCGTAGAGGTCGCTCGGTGCGCGGCAGGAACCGCAGCGCCCAGGGCAGGACGCCCCGGCCGCCGAGCGCGAGCACGAACACGAGTAGGAGCGCGGCGACCGCGGTGTCGAAGCGCTCGAGCGGCAGCTGCAGCAGGCGCGCGAGCGGGCCGGAGACCAATCCGATCAGCCCGAGCAGAACGACTCCGGTCGCTGGGCCGAGGGTTGCGGCCGTGCCGCCTAGGAGCACCGCGACGAGCAGCTTGAAGGAGAGGAACGGGTCGTAGCTCGCGGGGTCGGCGACCGCCTGGAGGTGGACCGAGAGCCCACCCGCAAGTCCCGCGACCGCCGCGCTCGCGGCGAAGGCACTGAGGCGGCGCGGACCGAGCCGAACCCCGAGCGAGGTGGCGAGGCCGGGCTCCTGGCGCAGGGCGGAGAGCTCGAGGCCGGGAGCTCCGCGGCGGGCGGCGGCGACTGCCAGCGCCGTCAGCGCCGTCAGCCCGAGCGCGACCTCGAAATGGACCTTGGGGGTCGCGTCGAGCCCGAGGAGCGTCTTCGGCGGCAGGATCAGCCCCTGCGAGCCGCCCGAGACCGACGGGAACGCGAGCAGGAACAGCCACACGAGCCACGCGAGCAGCCAGGTGCTGACCGCGACGAAGGCGCGGCGGAGGCGGACGACCCCGCCCGAGAGGAGCCCGGCGACGAGGGCTGCGGCCGCCCCGGCGAGCGCCGCCGGCTCGAGCGGCCAGCCGGAGCGGGCCACGAGCAATCCGGAGGTGAACGCGCCGATCGCCATGAACGCGCCTGTCCCGAGCGATGGCAGGCCCGCCGGCCCGACGATCAGTCCGAGCGCCGTCGCCGCGAGGGCGAGATACGCCGTGTCGGCGAGCGCGTCCACTCGCACACCGGGAAGCGAAAGGAAGGGCACGACCGCCGCCGCGACGAGCACGCCGAGCGAGATCCAGGCATGCAGGCTCCACCCCGTGCGGGCCTCGCCGGCCGCACGCCGCAGCTCGACCGCCGTCTGCTCGAACACGCTCACTCGCGCTCCTCGAGCGCCTCCGGCGAAGGTCGCAGCGAGATCAGCAACAGCACGAAGGCGATCGGCAGCACCTCGCGATACGAAGGCCCGAGTTGCCAGCCGCCGATGTGCACGTTCGCAATCGCCGCCTCGACGACGCCGAGCATGAGGCCGGACGCGAAGGCGAGAAGCGGCGGCCCGAAGCGCACGGCCAGGGCCGCGACGAGCCCCTTCAGTCCCAGCAGGGTCCCCGTATTCGCGTTCACCGCTTGGCCCGGCGCCGCCGCCAGCGCGGCGACCATCGCCAGCGCACCGACGAGGGCGAAGGCGAGCGTGATCAGCAGCTCGACCGGGACCCCGACCACGCGCGCGCCCTCACGGTCGTCCGCAACGGCGCGGAGCGCGCGCCCCGGCCGCGTCCGTTCGAGAAACCACGCGGAGCCGAGAGCGAGCGCGATCGCCAGGCCGATCACGAAGAAGGCGCGGGCCTGAACCTGCGCGCCGGCGAGGTGCACGAAGCCCGCATCCCCCACGCGGTGGAAGGGCAGAGGGTCGGGGAAGACGTAGCTCGAGCGCTGGAAGACCGCACCGATCACGGCGCGGATCGCAAACGCGACCGCCGCCGTCCCGGCGACCCAGCCGATCGTCGAGCCGCGGCTCAGGTACGGCTGCACGAGCCCGATGTAGGTGGCGGCGCCCGCGAGGATGCAGACCGCGAGCCCGACGATGAGCGCGAACAGGAACCTCGGCTCGTGCGCGCCGGACTCGGAGACGGGCGTCGTCCCGGCGAGCACCAGCAACGTCGCGAACACCCCGAGCCCGACCAGGTCGCCGAAGGCGAAGTGGATGATCCCAGTGAGCCGGTAGATCAGCGAGTACCCGGCCGCGAACAACCCGTAGACCCCACCGGCCGCGAGCCCGGAGACGAGGACTTGAAGCGTGATGGTCAAGATCGGCGGTCGGCGTGAGAGCCGGCGTGTCCGGTGCTAGTAGCCGAATGACGTCGCGGTGACGATTTACGTGCCAACCGATCCCGATGGACAGGGCGCCACACGACCGCGGAAGTGTCTCACTCGCCCCCGGTGAGACGCTCGGCAACGCACACGGAACTGTCGAATTCCGGCCGCTGCTTCGTCCTCCATACGAAACCGCCGGATGGGAGGCGCGCCCGGCATGATTTCGCCCGAAATCGCTTTCGCGATAGAGGTTCGGTGTTAGTATCGCGCCGCTATTTGGCTCGTCCGCGAACGCCGCGTTGACAAGCCGGTGCTTCGGCAGGCACTCGGCCAAGGCAGCGCTTCGCGTGCTCGCGTAAGGGCCTCGCTGACAACGGGGGAGGCGGTATGTCATCCAAACACTTTCGCGGCCGTGGGCTAGGCCGGCCGCTCGCAATCGCCGCGTTCGTCCTCGCGCTGTTCGTCGCGGCGCTCGTCACCGCGGCGCTCCGGAGCAGCTCGACTGCTGACTCCGCCGCGCGCGCTCCGGCCGCGCAGGTCGGGGCGGAGACTCGCGGGCTCGCGCCCGTCGAGCAGACGCTTGCGAATTCGCAGACGTTCTCGCCGGGAGAGAGTCAGTCGGAGGGCGGCGCGGAAGGAGGCGACGGCGCGAACGACTGGACCATGCACGCAACTCCGGGCATCGACATTCCGCTTGCCGCGATCAACGGGAGCCGTAACGACTGGAAGGCGCTCAAGTCGCGGGGGAACTCGGCGGGGAAGCTGGGCGATCACGGCCTGTGGGCGAATCTCGGGCCCGACAACGCCATCTATCCACTCAACCCGTTTCGCAACAGGACTGTGTACGTCCCGAACGAGTACGTTGCCGGTGGGCGGACGCCGTTCGCCGTCATCGACCCGAACTGCAGCGCCGCAAGCTGCCGCTACTGGATCGCGAACGCGGGCGGCGGCGTGTGGCGGACCGACAACGTGCTCGCGCCGCAGCCCGAGTGGAAGTTCCTCTCGCCGGACTTCGAGCACAACAACACAGCCGCACTCGAGCTCGATCCGAACGACCCGACGAGCAATGTCCTCTACGCCGGGACGGGTGAGCCGAACATCTGCCGAAGCGGCTGCATCGCCGGCGTCGGCATGTACAAATCGGCGGACGGCGGCGACCACTGGAAGGGACCGCTCGGCGCGCAGTACTTCAGCGGTCGCGGTATCGGCTCGATCCAGGTGAAGCCGGGCGACTCCTCGACGATCTTCGTCGCGTCCGGGGCTCAGGGCTCACGCGGAATGAGCAGCACCTGCTGCAACGGCATGGACCGCGGCGCGAACATCCCGGGCGCTCCGCATTTCGGCCTCTGGCGGTCGACCGACGGCGGCGAGACGTTCACGCTCGTGAGCCAGGGCAACGCGACGAACTGCATGGATCACACGCCGACCGAGGTCTTCCTCGGCCAGACGGCCTGTTCGCCGCGCGGCGCACGGCGTGTCGTGTTCGACCCGACGGATCCGAACACTGTCTACGCGTCGTTCTTCGCCAAGGGCATCTGGCGGTCGAACTCGAACGGCGATCCAGGAACGTGGACGCAGATCTTCGCGCCGCTGGCGCCGCCGATCGATCCGGCGTCGGGCGCCGGCGTCGAGCGGGACGAGTTCGACGTCGTTGCGCTTCCGAACGGCGACACGCGGATGTACGTCGGCGCCGGGGGCGGCGGCAGTCTGGCGGCGCGGTTCTACCGGAGCGACAGCGTCCGCACCGGTACGCCGACGTTCACGAACCTGACCAACGCCACGAGTCAGGGCTACTGCGATCCGCAGTGCAACTACGACAACTACGTGTACGTGCCGAAGAAGGCGGACGGGTCGGCGTGGGATGCCGACACCGTCTACCTGCTCGGCTCGAACGCGTACGGCGAGTCGCCCTCAGGCGTATCGAACGGACGGGCGGTGCTGCTGTCGACGGACGCCGGCGCGTCGTTCACAGACATGACGTATGACGACGCCGACGACCTCCAGCCGCACGGCATCCATCCGGACCAGCACTCGATCGTCACCAACCCGGCGAACTGGAGACAGTTCCTCGAGACGAGCGACGGCGGGGTGATCCGCTCGAACGGCAACTTCGTCGACGACTCGGGGGACTGCACCACCGTTCATCACCTGAGCGGCTCGAACCTCGCGCTGTGCCAGACCCTGACCCGCAGGATCCCGGAGCGACTCCAGTCCATCAACAAGGGGCTGAACACGCTGCACTTCTACGAGGTGACGTTCAACCCAAACCGGCCCGGTGAGCTCGCCGGCGGCGCGCAGGACAACGGCTCGTGGATGAGGGAGCCCGGGACGAAGACATGGATCGAGACGTTCGTCGCCGACGGCGGCTACGCCAGCTTCGACGCCGTTGACCCGAACTACTCGACCTCGGAGTCGCAGGGCGGCTCGATCCGGTCGCTTGACGATCCGCGCAACCAGCAGGCGGTCTTCCGGATCTCCGACACGCTGCTGACCACCGGCGCCGCGCCCTTCCGGTACAACCGCGAACAGGCCGCGTTCAGCGCTCCGACGATGTTCCACCCGACCGTCTCGAAGCTGCTGTTCACGGGGCGCGAGCACGTCTTCCGCTCGCTGAACGGCGGTGTCAATCCCGCCTTCCCGTACGCGAAGGTGAAGCAACACTGCAACAGCTGGACGGGCGACCACGACATCGACGAGAACGGCACCTACCAGCCGGCAATCGACGTCTGCGACGACTGGAAAGCGATGGGCGACCCAGGCCACCTCGGCCGGCTCACCTACGGTCCCGACGCGCTCTGCCCGCCCGTGGGCAGCCCGGGCTCGCCGTGGACCGTCCCGTGCCCGCCGCCGTACCCATGGGGCACCGACCGCTCGGGCGGCCTGATCTCGACGATCGGACTGGCTGCGAGCGACCGCAACGTCGTCTGGGCGGCGACCAGCTTCGGCCGGATCTTCGTGACGACGAACGCCGGCGCGGCCGATCCGTCGACGATCGCCTGGAACCGGATCGACACGACCTCGAGCGTCGCCCCGCCGCGGTACCCGACCGACATCTGCGTCGACCCGACCAACCCCGACCACGCGTACATCTCGTACAGCGGCTACAACGCCGTGACGCCCGCGACGCCGGGGCACGTGTTCGAGGTCTGGTACGACCCGTCGGCCGGCACGGCGTCGTTCACGAACCTCGACGGCTCGGGCCCGTACGCGCTCGGCGACCTCCCGGTGGGGACGATCCAGCGAGATGAGAAGAAGGGCACGCTCTACGTAGGCACCGACTTCGGCGTCGTCAGGCGCGTCGGTCCGAACACTGGCTGGACTCCGGTGATGCCGGGGCTGCCGACGACGACCGTCCCGTACCTGAGGATCGACCAGGAGAACCGCGTCATGTACGTCACGACGCACGGCTTCGGCGCCTGGTCGCTCAAGCTGCCGTAAGCAAAAGCAACCCGCACGAGGGGCCGCGCCAACGCGGCCCCTCGCGAGTCTTGTCTCGTCTCGTTGGTCGGAGAACGGCGGTGGAGGCGTCCACCGCGGTTGCGAGCTCGCTGATCCCGTGGTCACCGGCCCCGAGGTGGCGGTCGAGAAAGGTGCGGATCAGCAGCCGTGCGAGCGAACAGCGCACGTTCCTCGTTGCGCGCACATGCCAACCGATCCCCACCGACAGGGCGCCACACGACCGCGGAAGTGTCTCACTCGCCTTCGGTGAAGCGCTCGCCGTGGTTGCCGGAACGGCGACCGAGAGCGTGACCAGCAACACCGCGACGCGCACGGCGGTCACTCTAGGCCCCGATCTGGAGAGCTGGCAACGCTGATCGAAATGTCGAATTCCGTCCGGGTGCTTCGTCCTCCTTACGTAACCGACGAATGGAGGTGAACGATGATGCACCACGACACCGAATCGCGACTGCTCCTCGCCCGCGAACGCGCCGATCTGCTGGCGAACGAGATGCTGGCAGCCTCCGCGGGAGCGGACCTGCGGGGTCTCACGCGGCAGGTCTTGGGGAGACGAGCCGCAGTGAAGCTCGAGCTCGGCCAAGCGCATCGCAAGCGCGTGCACGAAACGCTCAGCGGCCCGGGCGAGGCCCTAACGCTTGTTCGTCGGGGCTGAGGATCTCTGGCGAGATCGTCAACCGGTAGAGACGGCCTTCGCGGACGAGGAAGCCTTCGCGCTGGAGCGCCTGCAGCGCGCAGGTGACGGTCTCCCGCGCCGAGCCGACCGCCTGGCCGAGCAGCTCGTGCGTAAGCGGCACGTCGACCCGAACACCGTCGGCGACCACCGAGCCGTGGGCACGCGCGAGCTGCAGGAGCTTCTCCCGCAGGCGCTCGGTGTGCACCACGCTGGCGAACTGGGCGAGGTTCTCCTGCCGCTCGCGAAGGGCTTCCATCAACGCGTCGACGATCGCCTCCGCTGAAGCCGGCGACCTCAGGAGCACCCGCTGAACGTCCGGGCTGATCGAGATCAGCATCGAGTCTGCGAGAGCCACGAGCCGTTCCTCCGAGCAGGGTGGAGGCAAGAGCGTTCCCGGCGAGCCGAAGCCGAGCACGATCCGCCTCTTGGACCGGGCACCCGACGCGACCACCACGATGCCCTTCTCGACGATCAACAGCGCCGCCTCGACGAAGTCGTCGGCGCTGTGCACATCACCCGGCCGCAGGCGGTGCCGGGGACAGGCGGCGAGCGTCCGCCGGAGCGCCTGCCGCTCCCAGTGCAACATCACGGCACGGTCGACCTCTCGTAGCCCTACGAGGGCTCTGCGTCGCCGGATTCAGCGAACTGTGAGCCCGCTCACAGCAGGCGAAACCGGGGTCTCGCGCAGGGCGTAGGCGCGAGCGCAATGCCCGCGGCCGGATCCTGCATGGGCCGGCAGGCGCAGTCGCTCCCACGGGCTCCTCCGTGGAGGCGTCGGGACGCTCGTGCGTCCCGAGCTCTCGTTAGCCCGCTCGATCCAAAAGGAGGAGACAGTGGAACCAATCGAACACCCGGAACATCTGACCAGCCGCCGTTCCTTCCTGGTCAAGGGCGCCGCACTCGGGGCAGCCACCGTGGGCGTGGGACGGCTGCTGACCGATCCGCCGCTTGCCCTGGCCAAAGACGGCCTCACCCCCGGAGACGCTGCGATTCTCCGCTTCCTCGCCGCCGCGGAGATCCTCGAGACGGACGCCTGGCAGCAGTACAACGAGCTCGGCGGCATCCAGGACAGCGAGGTCCCGGGCGGCAGCGGGAATCCCGCCTACACCGCGGCGCTCGCCGTGCTCGACTCCGACATGGCGCAGTACATCCACGACAACACCGACGACGAATTCACGCACTTCACCTTCATCAACGCCTTCCTGAAGGCAAACGGCGCCCAGACGGTCAACCTGGACAGGTTCCGCACCCTGCCCAGCAGCAAGGCGACGGGTGCCCAGCAGATCGGCCGGCTCACCAATCTCATGCAGCTGACCGTCGACACGAGCTGGTGGACGCGCTACCGCAGCGACTCGAAGAACCCGGACTTTGGCGACACGCTTCCGCAGGCCGTCCCGGGCCTCGCCGTTGGCGAGCATCCCGGGATTCCGCGCAGCGACGCCGACCTCACTCCACCCGACCACCTACAGGCGATCGCCAACACCGCCGGCTTCCACTTCGCCTTCATCGAACAGGGCGGTACCAGCCTCTACCCCTCGCTCGCCCAGCGCGTCACGCACACGGATGTCCTTCGCATCCTGCTCAGCATCGGGCCAACCGAGACCATGCATTTCCAGACCTGGCAGGACAAGGCGGGGAACGCACCCCCGCTGACCGATCCCACAACCGGGCTGGTCTTCCCCGATCTCAACGCCGACGGGGAGTTGCTTCAGACCAACCTGATCATGCCCGAGCCGACCATCTTCCTCGACCGCAAGTTCCCAATCTGCTCGATCATCCGACCGACTCAGACCGACGGCGCCGCGATGGGCGTACTTCGGGCCCTGATCGCGAACGGGCTCTTCCGAGGCCAGTCCGCCGAGTTCTTCGCCGTGCTCAAGGACCTGGCGCAAGCCGCAGACGCGGCACGGCACGGCACCTAGGCCGGTCAGCACGAAGGGCGGTGGCGGCGCCACCAGGAGCCGCCATGCGCTTCGCAAAGGGGGGGCCGCGTCCTCGGGAGGCTTGTAGTGCCGATCCGATACCGGTTTCAACTCGTAAACGTCGTAGCGCTGACCACGAACCAAGGAGGTGGTCTCCGTGACCACGTTTCATGACCAGCAAGCTCAGCGCGGGAATCGCACTTGGACTCGCACACGGTGGCTGGTCGTCGCGGGTGTCGTCCTAGCGGCGATAGCAATCGCCGTCTTGCTCATCGTCTACACCGGCGGCGGCGGCAGTGGCGGCGGTGGTTACTAGACGCCGCTAGTCAAAGGCGGCCGGACTGGGTCGCTGGGCCTGCCTCTTCGTAGCAGCGGACTTTTCGCCGGGTCGTCGGCGTTGTCTCTGCGGCGCCGGCCGGCCGAAATGGGGCACGAAAAGTAGGGCCGGGCGGCGAGCCGCCGCTTAGCGTCCAGCCGAGGCGCGCAAGTGCCGAGCACTGCGTCCGGCGACGAGAGGCAGAGGACGACACCCCACGACTTGCCGCCGTGCCACCGACCAGCGTTGCCGGGCAAGCGCCGACCGAGTACCTCTGCCTTGCCAGCTCCTCAGCGAATCGAGGAGCGTTAGCTGCGGCAGCTCCCGTGCCGCGGCCACGGCCGCCGGCACGTAGCGGCGCTGGATGGCCCGCTTGAAGATCCCGGATGGCCGGCCCTGCGAGGTCGGCGCTCCTTCCAGGGGCCGGACGACACGAGAGGAGTGTGAGCGTGAGTTCCCCGCGTTAGCGGTGCGTTAGAGGCGAGCGCGAGCGTTAGCCCGAGCAGCTATGGCTCAGTTCTAGGAGGGAGGCAAGAAAGATGAAGCGTCTACTTCTCGCAGTAGCGGTAGCGGCGGCGCTCGCCGTTCCGACCGCGGCTTGGGCCGACACGTCGCAAGCAACGCAGGTCGTCGTTCCCCGTGGGCAGCCGGTTCAGTTCGCCTTTACCGCTGACACGACTCAGCCTGAGTTCCCGGTCTTTGCTCAGTTCACAACCGCGGCCGAGGACGCGATCCAGATGGCGATCGAACAGCACCCGGCGATCCGGGGCTTCCCGCTCCAGGTGAATGACGTCGAGACACTATGCGGCGACGGCGCCGACAACACGGCGTCCGCCACGGCGATCGTCAGCAACGCACAGAACACGGCTGTGCTCGGCAACCTCTGCACGAGCGGGATGGTGAGCGCGCTTCCGATCTACGAGGCGGCGGGGGTCGTCACGATCTCCGGCTCTGCGAGCGGCAGTGCCCTGCCTCCGCTCGGGCCGACCGTCTTCAACCGGACGATCGTGGTGAGTGACGCCGCCGGTGACGCCGGCGACATCTGGCTCTCGCAGGTCGCGTCGCTCCCGTCCGTATTGGAGTGGGATCAGGAGTTCGAGGCGGAGTTCGGGGTAACTCCCTTCCTTTCCCCGCTTCCCGCCCTCTACTTCGATGCCGCTTCGTTGCTTCTCCGTCGCCTTCAGGAGGTGTCGCGGATAGTGAGTGGCAACCTCGTGATCGGCCGAGCCGCGCTTGCACGTGCTGTGCGGAACACACCGATGTTTCAGGGCGTCACATTCAAGCTCACCCTCGATCCCTTGACCGGGAACCGCATCAACGATCCGTCGGCTCTTGCCGGTTGCTCTGAGGGGTGACGGAGCGCGCGCCCAGGCCGGACGGGGCGCGCTGAGTTCAGGTGCCTAAACGGCCTGCAAATCCTGATGGTTGAGCCAATGCGCCCGGCATGATTCGAACATGCGACCTCTGCCTCCGCAGGGCAGCGCTCTATCCCCTGAGCTACGGGCGCCTGGCGGTCAAGTGTAGCCGCGCCTCGGCGCCGTCGATCTGCAGTACGGCGTCCTCCGGCACCTCGCGCCTGACATAGCCGAGAGCCCGTCCGGGCACTGCGCTTGTGACCCGGCCGACCACCTTCTCGCCGAGCAGGATCTCGTCGCCCGGCTTCGCGTCGGCCACGTCGAGCACGCGCAAGCGCCGGTTCGGGTGGCCGCGGTAATACAGCCGCGCGATCGGCTCCTGGCCCGGATAGCAACCCTTCGTAAACGAGACGTGCGTCTCGTCGAGCCCTGCTTCGGCCGGCAGCACGGTCTCGTCGAGCTCCTTGCCCCACGCGGGCGTGCCGGTCTCGATTCGCAGCGCCTCGAGCTCAGCTGGATCGGCGGCGTCGCGCTCCTCCTCGCTCCACGACTCCCAGGCCTCGACGCCGTAGTCGCGGTTGACCACGCCCTCGCCCGGGTCGGCGCCGACGTGGAGGTAGCCGCGGTACGGCTTCACCGCGATCTCGCACTTCGCCGCGAAGCGGGAGCGCAGCAGCGTCGACGCCACGGTCTCGGCCAACTCCGGCTCGGTGATCAGCAGAAAGGCCTCAGGCTCCTCGCGCACCATCCCTAGCGGCGCGACGATCCGTCCCTTCGGCGTCAGCAGCAGTGCCGGCCGCGCCTCGCGCCCGGGCTCGAGCGAGACGACCTCGTTCGAAAGCATTCGCTCGAGAAAGTCCGCGGCGTCGGGCCCCGCGACCCGAACGTAACCGCGGCGCAAACGCACAATCGTGGGCGAGGCGATCGCCATCACACCCAGTGTAGGTTCCGCCACCGTACCGCCGGTTTGTATGCGGCACGGCGCACCAGTCGACACGGCAAACGATCGCTGGAGGGCGACGGCCGCCGCCGCCGTCCCTTTGCACGCTCCGCGCCAAGGGCGTACCATCTCCGCCTCTATACCTTCTGGGGGAGGGGAAAGATGCGGCGAATCCTTTGCGTCGTGCCGCTCGTGGCGGTGACGGCGCTCGTCCTGACGGCGGTCGCGGGGGCCTTCAACCCGGACACGCTCGTCTCAGTCGGCAGCCCACCGTCTCCGTTCGCGCAGAACAAGCAGAACGAGCCGGCGCTCGCTGTCGACGCGAATCACCCGAACGTCCTAGTCGCGGGGGCAAACGACGAGATCGACGTCGAGGCGTGCAACGCCGGCGATCCGACCACGTGCCCGTTTACGCCCGGCATCGGGACATCCGGGGTCTACTTCTCGTTCGACTCCGGGACCACTTGGACCCAGCCGACGTACACGGGCCTGACCGCGCGTGACTGCCTCGGCCCGGCTCCGTGCACACCGCATGTCGGGCCCATCGGGACGTTGCCGTGGTACTTCGAGAACGGCCTCGTCTCGGACGGCGACCCGGCGGTCGCGTTCGGCCCCGCGCCGGGCTTGGGTGGGTTCAGCTGGAGCAACGGCTCGCGGCTGTACTACGCGAACCTGACCTCGGGGCCGGGGCTGAAGGGCTTCGAGGGCATCGGCGTCTCGCGGACGGACAACGTCCAGGCAGCGGCTGCCGGCACGAAGGGCGCGTGGATGCCTCCGGTCGTGATCTCGAAGCAATCCTCCGCGACGTTCGCGGACAAGGAGCAGATCTGGGCCGACAACGCCTCATCGAGCTCCTTCTTCGGCAACGTCTACGTCTGCTGGGAGAACTTCGTCGGCAACGGAGCCGGGGCGCTCGTCGTCGCGAGGTCGACAGACGGCGGCGACACCTGGAGCCAGAAGCAGGTGACGCCGGCGCACGCCGTCCCGCCGAAGATGTGGGGCCAGTCGGGCTGCACGATTCGCACCGACTCCCACGGCGTCGTCTACGCCTTCTACGAGCAGTTCGAGTCGCCGTTCACGTTCCTGCCGCCACGCGGGACGCACATGCTTGTCAAGTCCTTCGACGGCGGGCGGAGCTGGACGCGGCCGCTGGCCCTGTACCGGATCACGGACCCGTGCTTCGCGTTCAGCAACGACGGCGCCGGCGACCGCTGCGTCGAGGACGGCCTCGCTGGAGCCCGCAACGACCTGTCGGCCTCGCCGAGCGTCAGCATCGCCAACGGGGCACCGACGGGAGCGGGAGCGACGGACGAGATCGTCAACGCCTGGGCTGACGGACGCGACGGGCTCAACCACGAGCACGTGCTGTTCTCGTTCTCGACCGGGGGCGGGGATCCCGGCACGTGGTCAGCGCCGACGGCAATCGAGACCGCCGGAGACCGGGGCTACTACGCGGCACCGGCGATCTCGCCGAACGGCTCGACCGTCTACGTGGTCTACAACGCGTTCACGACCCCGTTCAGAGACGACACGTCGTCTCCGCGCGGCCTCGTCGGCGTCGTGAAGAGGGCCTCCGTCGGCGGTAGCGGCACCGTGGGCGCCTTTACGACCGTGCACCGGGGCGCGAGCGGAGACCCACGAGCCTCGAGCCAGAACAACCTCGTGATGGAGTTCCTCGGCGACTACGTCTACGCCGTGGCAACGAACACCTACGGCGCCGCCGTCTGGAACGACGTGCGCAACGCGGCCGACTGTCCCGCAATCGACGCGTACCGGCAGTCATTCCAGACGGGAGGCTCGCTGCCTGCGCCAGCCGTGCAGTCGGCCTGCCCGGCGACGTTCGGCAACAGCGACATCAACGGCGGCTCGTACGCGACCCCGTAGCAGCGGTCCCGAATCGAGGGGCCTCCAAGTGGCGCCCCTCGGTCCCTTCGATCGGGGAGCGAGAGGCAACTGGTGGCGTCGCCGCCGGCGAAAGGCGCCCTCTTCCGTTCGCGTTAGGAGTTCCACTCGACGGGTATACGCGCTCGGTTCGAACTTCGACCGAGGGAGAAGAGGGGGACGACTATGAAGCAGCTCGTTCGCGCTGTTCCGCTGATCGCGGCGGCAGCGCTGACACTGACCGCCATTGCCGGCGCGAGCGGGAGCGACCCGCTCGTGACGGTCGGCAGCCCGATCTCGCCGTTCTCGCAGAATAAGCAGAACGAGCCGGCGATCGCGGTCAATCCGAACCCGGTCGACCAGACCGGCGTGATGGCTGCGGGGGCGAACGACAACATCGATCTGGAGGCCTGCAACGCGGGTATCGACACGACCTGTCCGTTTACGCCCGGCGTGGGCGGCTCGGGCATCTACTTCTCGTTCACCGGCGGTTCGAGTTGGACGCAGCCAACCTACACCGGCTTCTCCGCCCGGGGATGCCTAGGCGCTCCCGGCAACGCCGACCCGCCATGCTCGCCGGTGGCCGGCGGCCCGATCGGGACGCTGCCGAACTACTTCGAGAACGGGCTCGTTTCCGACGGCGACCCGGAGGTCGCCTTCGGGCCACAGCCCGGCTCCAACGGCAGCTTCGCGTGGTCGAACGGCACGCGTCTCTACTACGCCAACCTGACCTCGAACTTCGCGGCTGCGCGAAGCGAGCAGACGATCAAGGGCTTCGAGGCGATCGCGGTCTCGCGGACGGACAACCTCGTGGCCGCGGCCGCAGGCGACAACGGCGCCTGGATGGCCCCGGTAATCGCCTCCAAGCAGAACGGCGCGCTCTTCTCGGACCATCCGACGATCGCCGTCGACGACGCGGCGGACACGAGCCAGTTCTTCGGGAGCGTCTACGTCTGCGACGCGGCCTTCCGGAGCCAGGAGAAGGGCGGCTTTCCGGAGCCGATCGTGCTCAACAGCTCGCACGACGGCGGCAACACGTGGCGGTCCGTGCAGCTCTCGCCGTCGGTGAACAACTCGAGGATCACCGGTCGCCAGGACTGCCAGGTCGACACCGACAGTCACGGCAACGTCTACGTCTTCTGGGACGGGATCGACAACAAGACGAAGCAGCTGTCGCTCTTCATGGCCAAGTCCACGAACGGCGGCAAGAGCTTCCCCGGGCCACAACGGGTCGTCACGCACGTGACCCAGACCGGCATCGTGGATCCGAACACGGGCGATCTGACCTTCGACGGCTTCGCGGGCGCACGCGACGGCCTCGCTCCGGCGGTCTCGATCGCGAACGGCGCGCCCACCGGAGCCAGCGCTAGCGACGAGATAGTCCTCGCCTGGACGCAGGGCCCGACGCCGTCCGACACGAGCCCGGGGCCGAACGAGAAGGCCCTTGTGCTCTGGTCGACCAACGGCGGCGACACATGGAACGGTCCGGTCACGGCCTCTCCTGCCGGCGATCGGCCCGACTTCGTCGCGATCGGGATCTCCCCGAACGGCCAGCACGTCGACATGGTCTACGACAACTTCCTCCAGCCGTGGCAGAGCACGACGGCGAACCCGCGGCTCTTCCAGGGAGTCGTCCGCACGGCGAGTGTCGGAGCCGGCGGCTCGATCGGCGCCTTCAGCGACCTCGATCGAGAGGCCACCGGAGACGCGAGAAGCTCGAGTGCGAACGCCCTCGACTCCGAGTTCCTGGGCGATTACAACCAGATCGTCAGCACGAACACGTTCGCGGCCGCAGTCTGGAACGACGCGCGCCGTGGAGCGGACTGTCCTGCGATCGACGCCTATCGCCAGGCGCTGACGACGAGCACACCGATTCCGACGCCGGCGCCCGAGCAGGACTGCCCGCCGACCTTCGGCAACAGCGACATCTTCGGCGGCGTCTTCCCGCGCTGATCGCAGCACATGGCGAACGGAAAGAGGGGCGCTCATGGCGCCCCTCTTCACTCCAAGCCGTCACGAAGTTCCCTCGAACGGGGGAGAGAGCGGGCGCAGGAACCACCGATACTCATCGCGACCCACCTCCCCATCCCCCTCGTACGAAACGGCCCTTGGGCCGTTTCGTCGTTTGTGGGGCCAAATCGGCGGCGTCTAGGATCGCGTCGTGGAGGAGCGGGGCGACCGGCGCTGGACGCTCGTCGCGGTCTGCGCGACGACCTTCATGCTCCTGCTCGACATCATGATCGTGAACGTCGCGCTGCCGAGCATCCAGCGGCAGCTGCACGCAGGCCTCACGGGCCTGCAGTGGGTCGTCGACGCGTACGCGCTCACCCTCGCGGCGCTGATCCTGACCGCCGGCGCACTCGCCGACCGCTACGGGCGGCGGCTCGTGTTCATGGTCGGCGTCGGCGTCTTCAGCGCGGCCTCACTGCTCTGCGGGCTCGCGTGGAGCATCGGCGCGCTCGACATCGCGCGAGCCGTACAGGGCGTCGGCGGGGCGGCGCTCTTCGCAACCTCGCTCGCGCTGATCGGCTACGAGTATCAGGGGCGGGAGCGTGCGAGCGCGATCGCGATCTGGGGCGCGACGATCGGCGCCGCGGTCGCGTCCGGCCCGCTCGCGGGCGGGATCCTGACCGACGCCTTCGGCTGGCGTTGGGTCTTCTTCGTCAACGTGCCCGTGGGGGCGTTCGCGCTCTTCGTCGCGCTGACGCGCATACAGGAGTCGCGCGATCTCGGCGCGGTTCACACGGACGTCGCCGGGCTGCTCACCTTCTCGGGAGGACTCTTCCTGGTCGTCTTCGGCCTGCTGCGCGGCAACGCGAGCGGCTGGGGCAGCGCGCTGATCCTAGGCTCGCTCGTCGGCGGGGCCGTGCTGCTCGGCGTCTTCGTCGCGGTCGAGCTGCTGCAGGAGCGCCCGATGCTCGACCTCGGCCTGTTTCGTCATCGCGCGTTCGTCGGGATCTCGATCGCGACGTTCTGCCTCGGCGCGGGCATGTTCGCGCTGATTCCCTACCTCTCGATCTATCTCCAGGGCGTGCTCGGCTACTCGCCGCTCGGGGCCGGCCTGCGGTTCCTGCCGCTGACGGTGTTCGTATTCGCGATCCCGCTCCTGACGCGCAACCTCGTGCAGCGTGTCCCGGCGCAGGTGGTGCTCGGAGTGAGCCTTGGGCTCGTCGCAGGCTCACTGCTTCTCATGCACGGGATTTCAGTGAGCTCGACGTGGACCGCGCTCCTCGCCGGCCTGATCGTCAGCGGGATCGGGATCGGCCTCGCCAACCCCACGATCGCGAGCACGGCCCTGCGCGTGGTCGACCCGGGGCGCACAGGGATGGCGTCGGGGATCAACAACGCCTTCCGGCTCGCCGGCGTTGCAGTGGGCGTCGCCGCTCTCGGCGCCGTGCTCGAGGACCGCGCCTCGAGCTCGCTCGCCGGCTCGCTCGGCCCGCGCGGCCGGGACCTGGCCGCGGCGGTCAGCTCGACCGGAAACCGGGTCGCGGCCGGAGACCCGCACGTGGCGCATCCGGCCACCACCGCGTTCGTGGCAGGGCTGAACAGCGTCCTGGTGGTCGGCTGCGTGATCGTCGCCGTCGGCGCCCTCGCCGCAGCGGCGCTGATCCGCGCGTCGCCGCAGACATAGAGAGGTTCAGACGGCGGCGCGCGAGGCGGTGCTTCCTTCGGGAGCGACACCCTCCCTCAGCCAGCGGGCGGTCTCGGCGATCTCCTCCTCGGGATCCATGCCCAGGTGCCCGGCCTCGTCGATCTTGACCAGGCAATCCGGCACGTTCGCCGCAAGCCAGTCGCCGTGGGCACGCGGAACGAGAACGTCCGACGCGCCGTAGCGAATGAGCACCGGCACGGAGATCGATCGCAGATCGAACCCCCAGGGCTGAATCAGCGCGAGATCGTCATCTACCCAGCCCCCGACGCCGTTCCTCGCCAACTCGAACGTCGACTCGCGAATGATCTGCTGCGTCTCGGGACGAGTGAGCTCCGCTCGATCCGACTCGCTCAGGTCGAACTCATCCAGGATGGTCGCCGGATCGGCCGCGACGCGTTCCTTCACCCGCTCGTACTCGGCCTCGAGCTCGCGCGTGAGGACGGTCTCGCCGGCGAGCGCCCAGCGGAACTCCTTGACGTTTTCGCTGTCCATTCCCGCAAGCCATTCGTCTACCGACGCCTCTTTAGTCGAGGCGTTTGTCGGCTAGCTGACGTCGGCCGCCAAAGCTTGGTAGGCCGGGAGGAGTTCCTCCCACCGCGCCTCGGTGTCGCCGCGCTCACGTCCGGCGATGTGGCCGGCGAGATTCTCGACGTGGATCTGCACCCCGGCTCCGTAGGCGGGGAGCAGGTTCAGGGGCAGCCCCCGCTCCTCGACGACCAGGACCGTCTGGGCACCGTCGGCGGTTAGCTGGGCCTCGATGACCGTCTCCTCCGGCTGACCCGGCCGAGCGTCGTCATCGCGCATCGTGACCAGCAGCCGCTGCGGCGGCTCGCACGCGTCCACGCGCCCCGCGCCCTCCAATGCGTTGGGAATGCGGAAGTTGAACTCACCGCCGGGGCGAAGATCGCCCTCGACCTCGCCGTACCAGCGGGCGAGACGGAGTGGATCCGTGAGTGCCGACCATAGGTCGTCGATATCGGTGTCGTAGCGGTCCTCCATGCGGACGACGCCCATGCCGTCTTCTGATCGCAGGCTGCCCAGGATGCGGGTGTCCCCACGTGCACTGCTGGTCATCGGGTGCTCCTTCGTTCGCGTTTTCCCCGGGCCACCTCGGTTTGCAGGGCATCCAGCCGCTGCTCCCACCGGGCCCGGTACCGGCCAAGCCATTCGTCCACTTCGGCGAGCGCATCGGGGCGAACGTCGTAGACGCGCCGCTGCGCTTCCTGGCGGAACTCGACGAGCCCGGCCTCCCGCAGCACCCGGAGATGCCGCGAAACCCCCGGGCGAGCAATCGGCAGCAGCGCCGCCAGCTCACCCACAGTGGCCGGACTGCCGGTCAAAGCCTCCAGCATCGTTCGCCGGCTCTCGTCCGCCAACGCCCGCAGAACAGCTTCCATGCCGTGAATGTACCAAGACAGTTACGTAACAGTCAAGGTACATAACCAAGTCGAACTCGGTCGCCTCAACTCACACGGCGGTTCGTTGCAAGGCGAGGCGAGGCTCAGGAGTTGCCGCGGACCACCGCGCGCCTCACCGCAAAGAGCAGCTCGTCGACGCCGACTTCGTGTAGGGCCGCCAGTTCCTCCGCCGCGTCATCGAAGCGCGCCCAACAATCCTCCATGCGTCGTCGCAACACGTCCGCGAGAATCCCCGCGTCGCCCGGATCGAGTGAGACGTGTGCAGCCGCACGGCGAGCGGCATCGTGATCGGACTGCTCGACGGCCTTACCGATCAGCGCGTGCGTCAGCTCGATGCTCCTCGCATCGCCGCCTGCCGAGCCCTCGGCCCCGTGGCGAGCATCGCGATCTGTCATTCCGGCTGGGCCGCTACCACGCGCTGAATCGTGAGAGGCCAGTCTGACGCCCGATGTACGCACGCGCAACGTTGCTCCTAGGCTCGCCAACCCGGTTCGGCGCGTGTGGACTCGCGAGACCCGTCTTTGACGGCTGATCCGCGCCCTCCCCGCAAGCCGATGAGGTACCACGCTTCGACTTCGCCTTTCCCCTTGACTGTGATCGTCCCCCGCGGCTCGCAATCGAACTCGTCGGCCAAGAGCTCGTACGTCGGTCGAGTTATCTGGATCCGTCCTGGCGCGCCGTAGGACTCCATGCGACTGGCCGTGTTGACGACGTCGCCCCAGAGGTCGTAGAGGAAGCGCTTTCGGCCGATCACACCGGCCACCACCGGGCCGGAGTTGATGCCGGCGCGGAGCTCGAGGCCGAGGTGCCCGAGCTCGTCGTTCGAGCGCATCGCCTCGAGCATGTCGAGCGCCATGAGCGCGAGCACGCGAGCATGGTCCGGGCGTGGCGTGGGAACTCCCGCGGCGACCATGTAGCAGTCGCCGATGGTCTTGATCTTCTCGAGCCCGTACCGCTCGGCGAGCGCGTCGAAGTGCGTGAACAGGTGATCGAGGTAGCCGACCACCTCGGAGGGCGCGAGCCGCTCCGACCAGGGCGTGAAGTCGACGACGTCGGCGAACAGGATCGACGCCGATTCGAACTGGTCGGCGATCGGCCGGTCTTGGGCCTTGAGCCGGTCGGCGATCGAGCGGGGGAGGATGTTGAGCAGGAGGTTCTCGGCCTTCTCCTGCTCCACCCGCAACGCCGCCAGCGCTTCGCGGCGCTCGCCCGCGAACACCGCGAGCAGCGTGAACACGATGGTGCCGCCGACCGCGATGTTCAGGGCCAGCATCGTGGTCGTGAACCACCCGGGCAGAGGATCCCAGATCGGTCCGACGATCTCGCCTGCGATCCCCGACCCGAGGAACACGACGACCCAAGCTAGGTACCAGCGTGCGGCCGACCGGACTTCGCTGAAGACGAGCGCCCCGAGCGGGGCGAGAATCCCCCACAGGCCCACGCTGCTGGATTCGACGAACCCGCCGAGCGGGATCATCGACAGCGTTGGTGCGAGCAGGATGTCGACCTGGGACACGACGAGCAGCCGCGGGAAGTTGCGCGTGCGCGAGAACACGACGAGCGCAGCGAGCAGGACTCCGAAGTACACGAGCGGCACCACACCGACCGGCGATCCCAACGCGAGATACAGCGCAGCCCACAGCGCCGCTACCGGCAGGATCAACACCGAGATCAGGACGAGCAGCGCCTTTCGTGCGCCCAGATCTTCGTCGTCGTTGGGATCTGCGCCGACGAGCGCCACGCGCGCAGCCACGCGATCCAGTACCGCTCGGATCCGAGGCACGAGGTACATGGCGGGGGACGTTACTCGTGGAGCTGTCGGCTGGTACCCGCCGGAGCTTCAAGTCTGGCGTAGGCTGCGCGGATCAGCAATCTCACGGATCCGCCTGAGCCGACCGGAGATGGGCTCCGGGCGGTGAGAGTCGGTGAACGCGCCGGCGCGGAAGAGCTGGGCGCGAGCGTCTACGAGCTCGAGCCCGGTGACGAGATGGTCTACCACTACCACGTGCAGCGTGAGGAGCTCATGATTGTGCTGACGGGTCGTCTCGGCCTCCGCACCGCGGATGGTTGGGAGGAGCCCCCAGAGGGAGAGGTCGTCGCGTTCCCGCGCGGTGAGCGGGGCGCGCACGGGTACCGCAACAACAGCGATCGCCCACTACGCGTCCTGATGATCAGCGAGATGAACGGCCCGAACATCAGCGTCTATCCAGACACCGAGCAAGTGGGCATCTTCGATGCGGGCCATCGAGCCGAGCGCCGCTTCGGGGCGCTTTTCAACGTCGCGGACGCGGTCGCGGATTACGGAGGTAGAGCCGAGATCGTCCCGCCTGCGCGTGGCCCTCGCTCGCCACGGCGTTAGCGCGCGAGGGCGCCCACGTGCCGGTGGATCTCGCGCTTCACGGCGGGAGCCATCCGCTTCCACTTAGGGGCCCCCTCGAATCTCGGCGATCGAACGGCGCAGAAGCAGGATGACTTCGTCGTTCGAGCCGGGTTCAACGCCGTGATCGCGATACCCCAGCCGCCGGTAGAGCTTCGCCGCGTCCTGATTCCACTCGTCGACGCCGACCTCGACCGCGTTCGCGCCCCTTGGAGCGGCCGCGATCAGCGACTCGGCCTCTCGAATCATCGCGGTACCGATGCCGAGACGTTGAAGGGATGGAAGAACGCCGAAGGCCCAGAGATGGACGATCCCTTCCTCAGCCTTCCGACCGAAGTCGAGCCCGAGCAGTCCGACGGCTTGCGCGTTCGCCAACGCCAGAAGGAAGACGACATCGTCGCCTCGTTCGGCCAAGGTCTTTCGCACGTAGTCGGCCTGGATCGCCTGTTGGCTGTCCCACTGAAGGCCATCGAGATCGCTGTCTCGGAGCGGCCGAATCTCGATCGAAAGCGCGATTTCGAATCGCATACGGCGAGTATGCTGCTCGCGCGCGCTTCTACTTCGCGTCGTCGTCCGGAAGCTGGAAGGCGAAGAACGTCGAGCGGAGCTTCTCGGCCTCGGTCGTGGTCGACGCACGCCAGCCGGGGCGGGAGCGATGGGTCTCGGCATCGGGCGCCGCCGGGTTGGTCACCCAGGCGGTGACGATATGCGCAAGAACGGCCGACGAGCGGAGCGTAACGGCCGCACCTGCTTGACACGCCTCGAAAGGCCGGGAAAACTCGCCGCTGTCAGAAGGAGAGGAGTGGACATATACCCCTCTCGACCTTCGCTTCCCGCGGCTGGCAGGCGCCATGGGGGAAAGGAGAAGCGATGAGCCGATCGGCCTTCGCTCGCCCCAGACGGAGTCTCGCTCGCTCGGGGCTGGTGCGTCTTGGCGTCCTTTGTCTAACAGTTTCCGCCTTCGTAATAGTCCTGCAGGCGGCGGCCGCCAAGCCGCTCCACTGCGCCGCAGGCCGGCGCCACCTCGGGCTATGACGAGCCGCTCTGCGTAAGCGGCAGGTCGCTCTGCGCCGACACCTATGACAACCCCGGAACGAGTACGTCGGACACGACGAGCCGTCGATCGAGTTCAAGTCCTCGCAGCCCGGCTCGGGCAACGACATGACGTACACGGTGCGTCTCCCGGACGACCCGGTGATGAAGCCCAAGCAGGATGGCTCGGGCGGGACGTGGAACTTCGAGCTCCGGCCGACCTTCTGGTTCGGGCTGACGCTCTGTGACTCGGAGTCGGCACCCGAGTTCACTAAGACATGCACGCCGGATTCGGATGCGAACGACCTGGTCAACGCCGATCCGACTGCGCCGGACTACATCGGCCACCACCCGGGCAACGCGTTCATGGAGCTGCAGTTCTACGAGCCCGGCTACGTGCCGCAGTTCGAGGGCTTCGGTTGCGCGGCGACTCGCTATTGCGCCGCGATGACGATCGACAGCTTCAACCAGAACCAGAACACTGGACAGTTCAATAACGCCGACTGCAACAACTACATCCTCGGCGGCCCGGAGCCGATCAACTGGGCCTACATCACGAAGAGCGGTGTCTCGCAGGCGCCGGCGGATCCGCTGTTCACGGGAACCTTCGACAATCCGAACTTCTCGGCCGTCAACCCGGACTTCAACAAGGACCTAATGATGAAGCCGGGAGACCGAATCAGGATCCACCTCCACGACACACCGGCGGGGTTCCGCGCCGACCTCACCGATCTGACAACCCACCAGTCCGGCTCGATGACGGCGTCGGTCGCGAACGGGTTCGCGCACGTGCTGTACGAGCCGAATTCGAACGCGTGCCACTCGGCGCCCTACGCGTTCCACCCGGAGTACAGCACTGCCAATCCACGTGGGAACACGTGGTCGGCGCACACGTACAACGTCGCGTTCTCGGACGAGATCGGCCACTTCGAGCACTGCAACGCGCTCGATGCGAACTTCAACTGCGCGGTGGCCGGCTCCGATGACCCGGGCGGTCTCGACAGCGACGACGTCGGCTGCGTTCCCGGCAAGGATGCGTGGATCGTGCACATCATCGGATGCTTCAACGGCGCCGGCGACGGAGACTTCGACGGGCTGTCCTACCAGAACGACTGGCCCGGGACGAATCCGGATCCAAGGACCGACCAGCGGACGCATCCGGAGCCGGTGATCTTCACGAGCCCGACGACCGTCGGGGGAAGGGACTACTCGACGATCGCGTTCGAAGCCGACCTACCGCGGATCGAGGATCAGGTGAGCCCATGCCGATTCACCGGCGTCGGCTGCACGAACCCGCCGGCAGGGGCGCAGTTCTATCCGTTCTACTCGACGCGGTTGGACCAGGGCGCGTGCGCTTGGCAGGAGGGAGGCGACTTCATCCCGGGCACGATCAACGACTTCGGCGGCAGCTCCGCCACCGAATACGGAACCGTCCCGCTTGCGACGATCTATCCGGGACCGGACAACGCACCGTTCACCCGCTGGAACAACTTCAATAGCGGCGACCAGTCGAATCCCTGCCCGACGACCGGGTAGCGATCGCCCAAACCACTATCGAACGAGAGGAGCGACCTCCAATAGGGGGTCGCTCCTCTCGACGCCGATTAGGGAACCGTGGCCCAGGAGGGACATGTCGGAGCGTCTCCCGGATCCGAGGCCGCAGACGCGCGCCGATCATCTGGTCCGCGCGGCGTGATGGTCGCAAGACGCTTCCAGAAGGGGCGGAGTCTTAACCGCAACGCGCTCACCGCTGCGTCGCGCCGCTCAATCTAGCCAGACGAACGTCACGTCGCTGATCTGCGCCAGTGTTCCGGAATGACCCCTGGGCAGGCTGGTGTGATCGGCGTGCCCGCGCGGCCGACGACGTCACCGGAGTACGGCGAGCGGACCTCGATCGACTCCCGGGTCTCATCCACGCTCCGTCAAAGGAGCAGCTTGTGCGCGTCGGTCGTCGTCGCCATATGCTTCGGCCGTGCTCAGCCGTGACGACATCGGTCGGCACCTGACGAGCGAAGTCGTTTTTTCCGGTGACAGCTTGCCCGGCTTCTCCGACACGATCGAGCATCCCGACGGGCTCGTCCTCGTCGACACGGGGATGATCGACACGACGCCGGCAATCAACGAGGACGGCGAGGAGTGGCACCCGTACCCGCTCCCGGATGAGCTCGTGAGTCGCGTCGCGGTCGTCGTCAACACGCACCTCCACTTCGACCACTGCGGCGGCAACCGGCTCTTCCCGGGCATCCCGATCCACGTGCAGCGACGGGAGCTCGCGGACGCGCGGACGAAGGACGACTACACGGTGCGGGAGTGGGTCGACTTTCCGGGCGTGACGTACGTCGAGCACGACGGCGAGGCGGAGATCCTGCCGGGCGTCAGGCTCCTGCCGGCGCCGGGACACACGGCCGGACATCAGATCGTCGTCGTGGAGACCGACGAAGGCCCGGTCGTCCTCGGCGGCGACGTCGGCGACTC
>JBKPAM010000103.1:0-8688 GCA_046726435.1 Actinomycetota bacterium | reverse complement strand
GTTCAGGTAGTCGCAGCCCGGCTCGAGCGCGCGTCCCGGAAAGTCGAGGTGGTACTGGAAGAGGCCTTTCGAGAGGTCGTTCGCAGTCGGGCCGATCTTGACCAGGTCGCCGGGGCTCCACGGCCCTCGCAGCGCCACCGTGCGCTCGCCGAAGAGCAGGTTCACATTGATCGGCAGGTACGGCTTGCCCGGCTCGCAGCTGTTGCGTGCGACCAGCCGCACGACCGGTGCATAGCGCTCGGCGAGCGTCTGCTCTTGCGACAGGTCCGCGGCCCCGGCCGGCGCGAGCATGAGCGCCGCGAGGGCGGCGAGCAGGGTCAACGCGGCCCGATTCACACCTCGGGCTTCGACGCGAACAGGTCCGATCCCGGTCGCGACGGACTTATCGCCCGTCGTCGACCTCGCGGGCCGCGTGCTCGGCGAGCCACGCCTTGGCGACGCGCTTGTGCGCGCGCGTGAGCCAGGCTTCGACAAGCATCTCCTGCAGCTCGCCCCGGTCGATGCGCGCCAGATCGGGGATCCGCATCAGGACTGCCGGGTAGCCTCTGAAGTGCGGCGTCGTGAAGTAGACGCCGCGGTCGTCGGCGAGCAGGAGCTCCTTCACGTCGAGGTCTGCGACCCGGAACATCAGGACGTCGTGCAGGCGCTCGCCCGTCTCGGGGTCGACCGCGTCTGGCCGGCGGCCGCGGTGGAAGCAGTACAGCTTGCCGTTTGCGTGATACGCCGGCCGGCCGTCGTCGGACACGACCTTCGTCGTCTCGGGCAGCGCGAGCGCGAGCTCGTCGAGGTCGGCCATCGTCGCCATGAGCGCACTCTGCCACGCCGGTTCGCGTGCCGCCCGCCGGCTCGCGGCTCCTACGCTGTCGGAGATGCTGCACGTTCTGGTCGTGGACGACGACCCGCCGATCAGGCGGATGCTCGAGCGCACGCTCGCAGCTGAGGGCTATGCGGTGGAGACGGCTCCGGACGGTGGCTCGGCGCTCGCGGCGGTGGAGCGCTCCGCTCCCGACCTGGTCGTGCTCGACGTGGCGATGCCCGGGCTGGACGGCCTCGCGGTGTGCCGCCGACTCCGTCGTAGCGGCTCGGCTTTGCCGATCTTGCTGCTGACCGCGCACGACGCCGTCCCGGACCGGGTCTCCGGCCTCGACGCGGGCGCGGACGACTACCTGGTCAAGCCGTTCGCGGCCGAGGAGCTGCTTGCGCGCGTGCGGGCACTGCTGCGGCGCGGCACCGAGCCCGGCGATCTGCTCGCGTTCGGCGACCTGGTCTTCGACGCGAGGACGCGCGCGGCACGCAGGGGAGAGGAGGAGATCGAGCTGAGCGCCCGCGAGGCCGACCTGCTCGAGCTGCTGCTCCGAAACCCGCACCAGGTGATCAGCCGGACGCTCGCGCTCGAGCGAGTGTGGGGGAGTGAGGCGGCCGCGAGCCTGAACGTCGTCGACCGCTACGTCTCGTACCTGCGCCGCAAGCTCGGCGAGCCGCCGCTGATCCGCACGGTGCGTGGGGTCGGCTTCACGCTGGGGCGATGATCCCGCGCTCGCTCGGAGCCCGCTCGATCCTCGTCGCGGCGTTCGCGATCCTGCTCGCGCTGGTGATCGTCGGCGCCGGAGTCGACCTACTGGTCGCGCGCGATCTTCACCGCTCGCTCGACCGGTCGCTGCGGCAGCGCGCAGTCGAGGTCGCCCAGCTGAGCGCGACCGCTCCTTCGCTCCTCGTCTCGCCCGGCTCGCTGGATGCGCCGGTCGGTGGGACGCAGCTCCTGACCCAGGTGGTCGACCGCCGCGGCCGGATCGTGGTCCGGTCACTCGCGCTCGGCGGGCGCGTGCTACCGGTTCAGGCAACCGCACGGCAGGTGATCGCCGACGGCCGGGGTCGCTACCTCGACGCACGTCTCGCCCAGGATCACATCCGCGTCTACGTGGCTCCGCTCGCCGAAGCAGGCGGGGTCGCCGCTGGTGGTGCCGTGGCGGTTGCCGCCTCGACGAACGACCTCGACAAGACGCTGAACAACGTGCACCTGTTCGTGCTGATCGCAGCCCTCGTCGCGGCAGCGGTGGCCGCACTGGCGCTGGCCGTCCTGATGCGCCGGGCGCTGGCGCCTCTCGGGCGCCTCACCAGCGCGGCCACGGAGATCGAGCAAACCGGCGACTCGAGCCGCCGCTTGCCGCAACCCGACAGCGACGACGAGGTGGGTCAGCTGGCCGCGACGCTGAACCGGATGCTCGCGACCCTCGAGCGCGCCAGTGAGGGGGAGCGGCGCTTCGTGGCCGACGCCTCGCACGAGCTGCGGACGCCGCTGACGGCGCTCGTCGGCAACGTCGACTACCTCGCCCGGCACGGGGCGAGCAAGGAGCTCGTCGCCGAGCTCGAGCAGGACACTCACCGGCTCGCGCAGCTCGCGGACGACCTGCTCGCCCTCTCACGCGAGGAGGCGGCGGCTCCTCCGGGCGACGTCGTCCGGCTGGACGAGCTCGCGCGCGGTGTCGAAGGAGACGGTGTCGAGGTCGAGGGCGAGGCGGTCAGCGTCCGCGGCGACCGGGCCGCGCTCGAGCGAGCCCTGGCGAACCTCGTCGAGAACGCGCGCCTGCACGGGCGTGGCCGGATCACGGTCGAGACCGGAGTGCGCGACGGCTCGGCGCTGCTCACCGTCGCGGACGAGGGGCCGGGCCTGGGCATCACGGATGCGAGGCATGCGTTCGAGCGCTTCTGGCGCGGCCGGAGCAACGAGCCGGGCTCGGGACTGGGCCTCGCCATCGTGAGGGCGACCGCCGAACGCCACGGCGGCCGCGCCTACGTCAAGGGCTCGCGCTTCACGATGGAGTTACCTGCTCTCAGAGATCTCTCAGAGACTCCGGCTACAACAGGCCACGAGGATTCGTCGTGAGCTATCTCCGCCGCCTCTCAACCCGCAGCCTCGTACTCGTTGTCGCCGCAGTGTGCGCGCTCACCGCCGGGGGAGCGGCGATCGCGATGGCCGCGAAGGGTGGAGGCCCGAAGCCGCAGCCGAAGCCGCTCGACCGCGCGGTCGCTGCCGCGCTCGCGGCCAAGCAGCCGGAGGGCATCGCGGCGCGCATCCGCTTCACGAACAAGCTCTTCCCGTCGGGGTCGCTGCTGGGCCAGGTCGGCTCCGCGCTGATGTCGGGCGCCTCCGGCCGGCTGTGGCTGACCGGTGACGGCCACGGCCGCCTCGAGCTGCAGTCGGACGCCGGCGACGTGCAGGTCGTCTGGAGGGGCGACCGGGTCAGGATCTACGACGCGTCCTCGAACACCGTCTATCGCGCGACCCTGCCGGCGCAGGTCCGGAGTGACCACGCGAAGAACGCCGTGCCGGCGCTCGCGGAGATCCACAAGGCTCTCGCCGCGCTCGGTACGCACTGGAAGCTCTCGTCTGCGAAGCCGACGGACGTAGCCGGGCAGCCCGCCTACAGCGTGTCCGCCTCCCCGAAGCACGACGGTGGTCTGCTCGGCTCCCTCGGGCTCGCCTGGGACGCCGTTCACGGGACGCCGCTGCGCGCCGGCATCTACGCCCAGGGCAGCAGCTCCCCGGTCCTGGAGCTGACGGTGACGAGCATCTCGTATGGCCGTGTGCCTTCGAGCGACGTCGACATCTCACCCCCCGCCGGCGCGAAGGTCGTCGACCTCGGCACGCCTTCTCCCGCCGACCACGAACGGAGCACGCCCCCGGTCACGGGTCTCGACAAGGTCAGGGCCGCAGCCCACTTCCCGGTAACCGCGCCGAGCTCGCTCGTCGGCCTGCCGCGCCGCGACGTACGCCTGGTCGGCGGCGACACCGCGCTCGTGCTCTACGGGCGCGGGCTCGGCGGGATCGTGCTCGTCGAGCACGAGGCGGGCTCAGCCGGCCCGGCGCAACGCGCGCTCTCGGCGCTGCCGACGGTCTCGCTCGACGGCCTGACCGCCCACGAGCTCGCAACCCAGCTGGGCACCGTGCTCGAGTGGCACCGTGGCGGTACGAGCTTCGTGCTGGCGGGATCGCTCCCACCGGCCGCAGCCGAGGCCGCCGCCCGGGCCGTCAGGTGAGCGACGCTCCACCCGTCGAGACGCGCGGGCTCGTCAAGCGCTACGGCGAGCTCGTCGCCGTCGACCACGTCGACCTGACCGTCGACCGCGGCGACATCTTCGGCTACCTCGGGCCGAACGGCGCCGGCAAGACCACTTCACTACGGATGCTGCTCGGCCTGATCCGCCCGACCGCGGGGACTGCGCGCCTGTTCGGCCGCGAGCCGCTGGTCGACGGAGCCAGGGCGCTCGACGGCGTCGCCGGCTTCGTCGAGGAGCCGCGCTTCTACCCGTACCTCTCCGGCCGGCGCAACCTGCGGCTGCTGGCCGATTACGACGAGCCCGTCTCGAGCTCGCGCGTCGAGGAGGTGCTCGAGCTCGTCGAGCTGCGCGACCGCGCCAAGGACCGCGTCGGCGGCTACTCGCACGGGATGCGCCAGCGCCTCGGGATCGCGGCCTCGCTGCTGCGGCAGCCGCGGCTGCTTCTCCTGGACGAGCCCACTACGGGTCTCGATCCGGCCGGAATGCGCGACATGCGGGATCTCGTCCGGCGCCTCGCGGGCGAGGGAATCACGATCCTGCTCTCCAGCCACCTGCTCTACGAGGTCGAGGAGCTCTGCACCCGCGTGGCGATCATCCGCAGGGGCCGGATCATCTACCAGGGCGCCCTGCGCGACCTGCTCGCGACCGCGGCCAGCGGCTACCGCCTGCGAGCCGTCGAAGCGGAGCGGACGAGGACGATCCTGCTCGCCCAGCCCGGGATCGAGGACGTTCGCGTCGCCGACGGCGAGCTGCGCTTCACCGCGGACGAGGAGGCCGTCGCCGCCCTCACGCTCGCGCTCGGCCAGGCTCGGATCGCGTTCACGGCCCTGGTCCCCGAGGCGGCCAGCCTGGAGGAGCTGTTCCTCGGCATGACCGACGGCGAATCGTCGGACCACGACCGCGTCGCGGCGGCGGTAGCCGTATGACCGCAGTTGCCCGCGTCTACCGCTGGGAGGTCGCGAAGCTGCTCGCGCAGAAGCGCACCTACCTCGGCCTCGGCGCGGCGACGCTCGTCCCGATCATCTTCGTCGTCGTGCTCGTGCTGCAGACCGGCGGCCCGAACGACGTGCCGCTCGGGCGCTACATCCGGGACACCGGGCTCGCAGTGCCGTTCGTCGTCCTGTTCTTCATGTCGATCTGGGGCCTGCCCCTGATCACCGCTCTCGTCGCCGGCGACATCGTCGCCTCCGAGAGGCAGAACGGGACCATGAAGACGATCCTCACCCGCTCGCGCCAGCGCGGCGAGGTCTTCGCCGGGAAGACGCTCGCGACCGCGACCTACACGCTCGCGCTTGTGCTCGCGATGGGCCTCGTCGGTCTCGTCGCAGGCAGCATCGCCTGGGGCTTCCACCCGCTGACCTCGCTCTCGGGGACGCAGGTCTCCGCGGGCCACGGCCTCCTCCTGCTGCTCGCGAGCCTCGCGGTCTACACGCTGCCGCTGGCCGGGATCGCCGCGTTCGGGCTGATGCTCTCCACGGTGACGCGCAACAGCGCCGCCTCGGTCGTCGGCGCCCTGATGTGGGCGCTCTTCATGCAGCTTCTCGGCGTACTGCCGGGGACCGAGAGCTTCCGGCCCTACCTGCTCGGGACCCAGTTCGAGGCGTGGCACGGCTTCCTGCGAGTGCCGGCCGACTGGGCTCCCGTGAGCCGCGCGCTCTGGGTCTGTGCGTTGTACATCGGGATCCCGCTGTGCACGGCCTACCTGGTCTTCCTCCGCCGCGACGTCGCCGGAGACTGACCAACGCGGGGTAACGTCCGGCTGTGCGGATCCGCTGGTTCGGTCAGTCGGCGTACCTGCTCAGCGGCGAGCGGTCGGTGTTCGTGGATCCCTTCGGCGACGTGAGCCGGCTGGTCTCGCAGGGGCTGCAGTTCGACTACCCGCCGATCGAGGGCGTGTCGGCAGACCTCGTGCTCGTCACGCACGAGCACGGCGACCACAACGCGGCCGAAGTCATCGGCGGCTCGCCGGTCGTGCTGCGCTCGACGGCCGGCCGCTTGGAGTCGCCGCTCGGCGAGGTGGTGGCAATCGCCTCCGAGCACGACGCCGCCGCGGGCACCGCGCGCGGGCCGAACACGATCTTCTGCTTCTCGCTCGACGGCCTGCGCGTCGCCCACTTCGGCGACTTCGGGCAGGCGGCACTGCGGCCGGAGCAGCGCGAGGCGATCGGCGGGGCCGACGTGATGTTCGTTCCCGTCGGCGGCGGCCCGACGATCGGCGGGAACGAAGCGGCGGAGCTCGTCCGCTCGCTTGCGCCGCGGCTGGTCGTCCCGATGCACTTCGAGACGCCCGCGGTCAACTTTCTCGAGCCACCCGACGAGTTCCTCGACGCGCTGGACGCGCCGGTCGAGCGGCTCGACTCGAGCGAAGCGGCAGCGGAAGACCTGCTCGGTACTGCGGAAGCGCCCAAGATCGCGCTGTTCGCAGCCCCGGTGCGCTAAGCGGAGCGCCCACTCCGCTTTCAGCTACACTTCCGAGGTGCACGCCCAGACGAAGCCCCTGCGCCGCGACGCGCGCCGTAACCGCGAGCGGCTCGTCGCCAGCGCGCGCGAGATCTTCGCGCGAGAAGGCGTCGAGGCCTCGGTCGAGGAGATCACCCACCACGCGGGCCTCGGCATGGGAACCCTCTACCGCCACTTCCCGACCAAGGAGGAGTTGATCGACGCGGTGCTCGAGGACTCCTTCGCGGAGCTGATCGACCTGGCCGAGCGCTGCTCCGCCGAAACGGACGCCTGGCTCGGCTTCACAAACTTTCTCGAGCAGGCGATCGCCCAGCACGCTGCGAACCGCGGCCTGAAGGACATGCTCGCGAGCAGCGAGCGTGGCCGGGAGCGGGCGGACGCGATGCGGGCGCGGATCCGGCCGCCCCTGCGCCGGCTGATCAGGCGCGCCCAGGAGCAGGGCGACCTGCGGCCCGACTTCACGGTTGAGGATCTCCCGCTCGTCTTCTCGACGGCCACCCGAGTGATCGAGATGACCACCTCGGTGGCGCCCGACCACTGGCGCCGCTTCCTGGGTCTCATGCTGGACGGCCTGCGGGCCGGGGCGGCGACCCCGCTTCCTCAGCCGCCGCTGACCAGGGCCCAGCTCGCACGCACGGCAGGGAGGCGGGCGGCGTGACGGAACGGCCGACCGGGCGGGCGCTGTGGACGATCTTCGGCGCGCTGATGCTGGGCATGTTCCTGGCCGCGCTCGACCAGACCATCGTCTCGACGGCGCTGCCGACGATCGTGGGCGACCTCGGCGGGCTCAACCACCTGTCGTGGGTGGTCACCTCGTACCTGCTCGCGTCCACGGTTTCGACCCCGCTCTACGGCAAGCTCGGCGACATGCTCGGGCGCAAGCCTGTCTTCCTCACGGCAATCCTTATCTTTCTCGCCGGGTCGATGCTCGCCGGCCTCTCCCAGTCGATGGGCGAGCTGATCGGCTTCCGCGCGCTGCAGGGGATCGGCGCCGGCGGCCTGATGGTCGGCGCGCAGGCGATCATCGCCGACATCGTCCCGCCGAGGGAGCGCGGCCGCTACATGGGGCTGATCGGCTCGGTGTTCGCGGTGGCCTCGGTTGCGGGCCCGCTGCTGGGCGGCTTCCTCGTCGACAACCTCTCCTGGCGCTGGGTCTTCTACGTGAACATGCCTGTCGGCGGGCTCGCCGTCCTGATCGTCGTCACGCGCCTGCATCTGCACACGCCGCACACCCGCCACCGGGTCGACTACCTCGGAGCGGGCCTGCTCACCGGTGCGGTCGGCGCCCTGATCCTGCTCGCGACCTGGGGCGGGACGGAGTACGCCTGGGGCTCGCCGACGATCATCGGGCTCGGCGTCGCCGGTTGCGCGCTGCTCGCGACCTTCATCTGGTGGGAGGGCCGCGCGGCCGAGCCGATCGTGCCGCTCGAGCTCTTCCGCTCGCGCGTGTTCAGCGTCGCGAATGCGATGGGCTTCACGATCGGGATGGCGATGTTCGGCGCGATCGTGTTCATCCCGCTCTACCTCCAGCTCGTCTACGGCGCGAGCCCGACAAGCTCGGGGCTGCGACTGCTACCCCTGATGGCCGGGCTGCTCGTGGCGGCGATCGCCTCGGGCCGTGTGATCAGCCGCATCGGCCGTTACAAGCCGTTTCCGATCGCCGGAACCGCGGTTCTGGTCGTCGGCATGTACCTGCTCTCGCGGCTCGGGGTCGGCACCGCGCCCTGGCTCGCCTCGGTCTACATGCTCGTCGTGGGGGTCGGGATCGGGCTCGTGATGCAGGTGCTGGTGCTCGTCGTCCAGAACGACGTGCGGCCGCAGGAGATCGGCGTCGCCACCTCGACCGCGACCTTCTTCCGCTCGGTGGGCGGCTCGTTCGGTGTGGCGCTCTTCGGGACGATCTTCGCCTCGCGCCTCGCCGGCCAGCTCTCGCAGCTGCCGCGCGGCGTCACTGACCGGCTCGGCAGCGGAGTGCACCTCAACCCCGAGCAGGCCAGGCACCTGCCCGCCGCCGTGCACGTGGACTTCCTGCAGGCGTTCGCGCACGCGCTCCACGGCGTGTTCCTCTGGGGCATGGCGCTGGCGACGGTGCCCTTCATCCTTTCCTGGCTGCTCAGGGAGGTGCCGCTCAGGACGACGCTCGCGCCGGCGCCCGAACCGCCCGCGGCC
>JBKPAM010000102.1:0-22770 GCA_046726435.1 Actinomycetota bacterium | reverse complement strand
GCACGCGCTGATCGGCGGTCTCGTGGGGGCGGCGATCGCGCAGTCGGGCCTCGAAGGCGTCGAGTGGCACGGGGTCGTCCACAGCGTCGCCATTCCCGCGATTGCCGCGCCGGCGATCGCTTTCGCCGGCGCCTTCGCGCTGCTGCTGCTCATCTACTGGCTCTTCGTCTGGATGAACCCGGGGATGGCGAACCGAAGCTTCAGGCTCGGTCAGCTCGCATCGGGGACCTGGGTCGCCTTCACCCACGGCGCGAACGACGCGCAGAAGACGATGGGCGTGATCGCGCTCGCGCTCTTCGAGAGCGGGCATATCTCGCACTTCTACATCCCGACCTGGGTGATCGTCGCCGCGGGCCTGGCGATCGCGGCGGGCACCTACGTCGGCGGTTGGCGGATCATGCGCACCCTCGGGCAGCGGGTCTTCAAGATGGAGCCCGAGAGCGGGTTTGCCGCCCAGGTGACGGCGGGCGTGACCATCTACACCGCGACGCGGCTGGGCTACCCGCTCTCGACGACGCATGTCATCTCGGGCTCGGTGATGGGCGTGGGCGCCACGAGGCGGCTCTCGGCGGTGCGCTGGGGCGTCGCGGGCAACATCGTCACCGCGTGGCTCCTCACGATCCCGGCCGCGGCCGTGGTTGCGGCGGCCCTCTACTGGCCGGTTCAGGGGCTCTTCTAGCGCTTCTTCGCGGTTGCAACCCGGTTGCTACCGCGCTGCTGCCTCCATCCCGTCGAGTTGGCAGTCAGGGATGGAGCGAGCAAGCGAAAGGAGCCGATCATGAAGAAGCTCGCAATCATCGGAACGGCGGTCGTCGCGCTGGCGACGTCGCTGGCAGTCGTTCAAGGAGCAGCCGCCAAGTCGACGGGCATCACGCCCGAGTACCAGGCGTTCCGGGCGGAGCTGCTTCGCAGCCAAGGCATGAATCAGCTGTACGGCCTCGGCGACTACAAGCAGCTGACGCTCGAGCGCGGGAATCACGAGCGGTTCGTCACGGGCAATCCGCTGCGGCAGAAGCCGGTCAAGCCGAGCTACGGACTCGCGTCGCTGACGCTGGAGCGCGGGATCGACGAGCGGTTCGCCGTCGACAACCCCGTCAGGAACGAGCTCGTCAGCTCGCCGTCGACCTCGACGGGGACGGACTTCCAGTGGAGTGACGCCGGCATCGGTGCAGGCGCGCTCCTCGGGCTGATGGCGCTCATCGGAACCGGCGTCGTCGCCTTGCGCCACCGCGGTCACAACCTCAGGACCTCGTAGGTCGCTCCATCGCTGCACGACGAGCGGGCCCGCCGACAGGGGCCCGCTCGTCGCCAGGCCAAGACGAAAGGAGAAACGATGATCTACTACGACACCCCCAGCCGAAACAGACTCGCCCGCGAGCATGCCGACCGGCTGGCAGAGGAGATGCGAAGCGCCCGCGGCCCGCGGCTCGACGAAGCCGAGGCGCCTCGTGAAGGGTTCTCCACCCAGCTGTTCGCCCGCGTCGGCCGGCTACGCCACATCAAGGGCCGCCACATTCCGGCATATCACGCCTAGTCGGGAGAGGGCACGGCCGCGCGCCGCGGAGATCGAGAACGAGGATCTCCCGGCGCGCGGCCGATGCTCTGGTCCGTCGCGCCTGCCGGTACCGCAGCGTGCTACACGAACTCGAAGTCAGAACACCACGTAAGCGCCTGGATCGTCGGAGGATCGAATCTCGAGCCCGTCAGCTTGCCGGGCTTCACGACGATCGCCAGCGCAATGCCCCGCGCAAATCCCTGGACGAGCGACCCGGTCCCTCCTCCTGCCAGAGGGCCGGTACGGCTCACCTTGCCCGTCCACTCGTTCGGGCCTCCCGCTACCCACTGCCCTTCGCCCTCGACGGTAACCGCGTTTGGGCCATTGCCCTGGACGACCAGGAACAGGACCTTCGCGACCTGTGCCTTTTCGTTCCGGTCGGGCGTGAACTTCCCCGCGATGGCCACCTTGCCGGCCGATCCGAGCGGCAAGATCCTATGGAACATACCGTTCACTTCGCACACCTCCCCTCGTCGTTCACACGGCCGTTCTCGATCCGTCTACGAGTTGAAAGTCCGCGCACCAGGTAAGGGTCTGGTAGGAGGGAGGATCGAACTTGGGAGGATCGTCCTTCGTCAGGCTCTCCGGCTTGAGCCCAATCGCCAGACCGATGCCCCGCGCAAGCCCGGTCTGAAGCCACCCGTCGCCACCTGACGGCAGCCGGCCCTTGCGGGGCGCGGTGCCGGACCACTCCTTCTGTCCCTTCTTCCACGAGCCGAGACCGATCACGGTCACTGTCTGGTCAGCAGGAGCCTGGCGGTCCTCGCCGCCCTGCACGATCAGAAAGTGGATCACCGCGTCGTCTCGTTCGTCGCCATCTCCCTCGAACGGTCCCTTGACCTCGATCTGGCCGTCCGGGTCGGCCGGCAACGTCAATTTCTTGTCGAACTTTCCGTGCATCTCCACCTCCCGGGTCGCACCGATCTCACCGCGCGAGTCGTGACTCAGCCCGCTTGGCCGAGACCAGGTTTCCTTTGCGCTCGTAGAGCTCGAGCGCCTCTCGATTGGCTGCTTGAGCCTCTGCCGTCTTCCCGCCCAGCTCGAGTACCTCGGCCAGGTCGAGCATCGCGTCTCCGTGGTGCGTGAGCAAGTCCGTCGCCGCGACGAGCGCCACGGCGTCCCTGGCAAGGGCTTCCGCCTCCTCGCCTCTTCCGTGGCGCGCGAGGATCTTCGCACTGGCGCTCTTGCATTCGACCTGCGCCGAGAGGTCGTCGGCTGCGGCGGCGTCGCGGCTCGTCCGGCAGAAGCCCTCAGCGTCGTCAAACCGGCCTTGCGCATAGAGCGCCTGAGCCAACATCGCGGCAGTCGTGGCGAGCAGTGCTTTCTCGCCCATCTCGTCCAGGCGCTCGTAGGCCCAACGCAGCCGTTCCTCCGCGCGGGCCGGCTCACCCGCCAGCAGGTCCACCGACGCTTCGTGTTGTTCGACACCCGCGCCGTACATGTGACCGAGCTTGTCGACGATCGCATTGGCCTCGCCCGTGAGTGAGCGAGCCACGTCGAACTCACCTTGCATGGCGTGGAGGGCCGCCAGCGGATGGAGCATCTGGGCGACGGCAACCGGGCTGCTCTGAACTTGCTCTCGAATGTCGTCGCAGCGCCTGATCGCGTCTGGGACGGGTGTCGGGCCGATCAGCGCCGCCGAGGCCCGCCAGTCGAGAATTTCGAACAGCTCCCGCTCGTCACCCGCGTGTCGCGCGTGTTCGGCGGCGCAGCGCCACGCCTCGTCGGCGTTCGCGACCTGTCCCTGGATCCACTCGGACAGTGCTCTCAGGGACCACGCCCGGCACTGGCCGAGCTCGTCTTCGAACCGCTCGAAGACTCGAAGCGCGGCGCCAACCACGTCCTCCGCCTCTGCGACCGAGCCGGCCGCCTCCGCCTGGAGTCGAACGAACTGCTGCTCGACGCGAGCGCGCGCCTGCAGGAGTTCGTCCTCGCTCGAACGCTCGATTGCCTCGGTGAGGACGTGGTCGGCATCCATGAGGCGGCCGGCTTCGAAGAGCGCCGCCCCGAGCGTTGGTAGCACTGCGAGGCGAGCCGGGTCGTCGGGCGGGAGGAGCGACGTCGCCCGCCCGAGCAGGTCGGCGCAGGCTGCCGGATCTCCTAGCACGAACGCCTTCCGGCCGGCCGTCTCGAGCCTCGTCATGGCCTCGCGGGCGAGCATCAGCTCGCGCTCGCCGACGAGCCCGAGCTCGAGCCTGCAGTGGTACGACTGCTCGAGATGGAAGCCAATGATCTCGTCCTCGCCGTCTGGTGCCGCGCTGAGCCGGCTCGCCAGGCGCTCGTGCAAGTCCGCCCGCACTTCCTTCGACAGCCCGTCGTAGGCCGCCTCCTGAATGAGCGCGTGCTTGAACCTGAAGGCGTCCTCGACCGAGGAGGCGGACGGATCCGGCTGGATCAGGCCTCTGCGCACGAGCGCCATCAGGTGCTGCCCGAGAGCGTCGCGGTCGCTCTCGGAGAGAAGCGCGCCGACCGAGCTCCACCTGAAGTTCCGGCCTTCCACGGAAGCCCGTTCGAGCACCGTGCGCTCGGCGGGGTCGAGCCCGGCGATACGGGCGGCGAGCACGGCCTGGATGCTCGGGGGCAGCGCCGTCGTCTCACCGCGCTCTTCGTCGGTCGCGACGAGCTGTTCGAGGAACAGCGGGTTGCCCTCGGCGATCCGGACGATCCTGGCCGTCTCGAGCGAGTCCAGCCCGCCCGGTGCCAGCGATCCGACGAGCCTCCGTGCGTCCGCCTGGGAGAGGGCATCCACGGCCACCATGGATCGATTTCGTCCGCCGGCCGCCCACGACGGTCGGATCTCGAGGAGCTCCGGCCGGGCGAGGCAGAGCACGAAGATCGGCGAACCAGCCGAGAAGCCGACGAGGTACTCGATCAGGTCGAGCAGCAGAGGCTCGGCCCAATGAACATCTTCGAAGCCGACGATCAACGGGCGCTCTGCGGCCGCCGCCTCGAACAGCCTCCGAACCGCCCAGAAGGTCTCCTCCGCCGGAGCGGTCTCGTCAGACAAGCCGACCAGGCCTCGTATACGCCGCGCGACAAGCTCGGGCTCCTCGCCGGAGCCCAACAGCTCCGGGATGCCCTCGCCCGGGTCATCTCCCGCCAGCTGCTGCACGATCTCGATCAGGGGGTGGTACGTGATCCCTTCCCCGTAGGAGCGGCATTGTCCGACGGCGACCGTGGCGTGGGCGCCGACCTCGGTCACCAGCTCGCGGGCGAGGCGCGTCTTGCCGATCCCCGCCGGCCCGACGATCGTGCAGAGCCCGCAGGTCTGCTCGTCGCGCGTCAGCGCGAACGCGTCTCGAACCTCGTTCCACTCGCGCTCCCGGCCGACGAAGGGCGTTCCGGGCCGCGCCACGACCGCGTCTCGCGTTGCCAGCTCCAGCAGCCTCCACGCCTGCACCGGTGCGGCGCGACCCTTGACCGTGAGCGGCTCGAGCGGCTCCGCACGGACACAGGGCTCGACTAGCCGGTAGGTTCGGTCTCCGAGCAGGATCTCCCACGCCTCGGCGAACTGCTCCAGCCGGGCCGCGACGTTGACGGAATCGCCGGTGGCGAAGACCTCTCGCCCCGCACCTGCGCCGACGAAGACGTCCCCGGAGTTCACGGCGATCCTGATCCCGAGCTCGATCCCGCTCGACCGCTTCAGATCGTCGCGGAGGACCGTGACCGCGTCGCGCAACTCGACTGCGGCTCGCACGGCTCTCAGCGCGTCGTCCTCGTGGAGCTCGGTCAGACCGAAGAACGCGACGACGGCGTCGCCGATGAACTTCTCGATCTCGCCTCCGTGCCGCTCGAGGATCTCCCTCGCGATCTCCGAGTACCGCTCCAGGAGCCTGTGCACCGACTCCGGGTCGAGGAGCTCTCCGAGGGCGGTGGAGTCGACGACGTCTGCGAAGACCACCGTCGCGGGGCGTCGGCCGCGGACCGCATGTTGTAGAGACGGCGCAGCAACAGGCGCTGCGGGCGCAGCCGGGAGCTCGCTCGTCGGAGTCGTCCGGAGCTCGGGGTCGTGCACGAGCATCCGCTGCTCGAGGCTTCGAAGCTCCGCGCTCGGCTCGAGCCCGAGCTCGTCGGTCAGGAGCGCCCGGTAGTCGCGGTAGGCCTCGAGCGCATCCGTCTGCCGTCCCGTGCGGTAGAGCGCGAGCATCAGCTGTCCGCGCAGGCGCTCGCGGAACGGATGCTCCCCGACGAGCGCCCGGAGCTCGGGCACGATCTCGCGCTGGCGGCCGCGGCCGAGGTCGGCCTCGAGCCGGTCCTCGAGCGCTTGGAGTCTTAGCTCTTCGAGCCGCTCGGCCTCGCGGCGTAACGCCTCCGTCGCCAGGCCGGCGAGCGCCGGGCCCCGCCAGAGCGCAAGGGCGTCTTGCAGGAGCCCCGCCGCACGCTCGTGGTCGCCCTCGCCTAGCGCCCTGTGGCCTTCGCCGGCGAGCTGCTCGAAGCGGTCGAGGTCGAGAGCGGAGCCGTTCAGGACGAGCGCGTAGCCGCCGCCTCTGCTCTCGATCGCGCCCGGGGCGAGGAGCCGGCGAAGACGCGAGACGTACACCTGAACCGTCTTGGCGGCGGTCTCCGGCGGCGTCTCCCAGAGCTCGTCGACGAGCCGCTCGAGCGAGACCGTGCGACCGGCGTGCAGCAGCAGGGATCCCAGCACGCTCTGCTGCCTGGTGCCGCCGAGCGGGACCGGTTGCCCGCTGCCGTCGAGCACCTCGAGCGACCCCAGGACCCGGTACTCCATCGTTGCCCTCCGATGACTCCTGGGGGCGAAGGTAGCACCGAAAACCTGCTGCTACTAGGCAAGGCACTACCGGCTCTAGACTTCCGCCATGCCGCAGGGTCGAAATGGCGGAACGCTCACGATCGCGCAGATCTCCGACATGCACTGCGGCGGAACAGACTTCGTCCCGAACCTGCTGGAGCGCGCGGTGTCGGAGATCAACGAGCTCGACCCGGACATCGTCGTCTGCTCGGGTGATCTCACCACCTTCGGCTTCAAGCACGAGTACGCGCTGGCCAAGAGCTACCTCGACCGGATCGAGTGCGACTCGCTCGTCGTGATCCCCGGCAACCACGACTCGCGCAACGTCGGCTACGTCCACTTCGAGGACATGTTCGGCGAGCGCAACTCGGTGCTTCGTCTGAACGGAGTCACGGTAGTTGCAGTCGACTCGACCGAGCCGGACCTCGACAACGGCCAGATCGGGCGCGGCCGCTACCGCTGGATCGAGGAGCAGTTCGACGGGCCCTCCGACCTGCGGATCTTCGTTCTCCATCACCACCTTCTGCCGGTCCCCGGCACCGGACGCGAGCGCAACGTGGTCTACGACGCGGGCGACTGCATCGAGTGCCTCCAGCGAGCCGGGGTCGATCTGGTGCTGTCGGGCCACAAGCACGTGCCCTACGCGTGGCGGCTCGAGAACCTCTTCGTCGTCAACGCGGGGACGGTCTCTTCCCAGCGGCTCCGCGGAAAGACGCGCCCCTGTTACAACGTGATCGAAGTGAGCGACCGCCACGTCGACGTGTGGCGGAAGTACCCCTTCCACGGGCAGGAGCGGATCATCCAGTTCTCGACCGAGACGCGCGCGTTCGAGAAGTACACGACGCGGATCGAGGACGAGGTCACGGCGAGGACGTAATGCGCGCCCTGGCGATTGCGGACGGGGAGCACTACGCGCCGGTGGTGCGCGACGCGCTGGCAGAGCTGCCGTACGAGTTCGTGGGCGTTTGGCTCGCGGGCGGCATGGAGAAGCTGCGCGGCGGGGACGACTACGGCGTGCCGGTCGTGGACGAGCTGGAGGCGGCGATCGCAGAGCTCGAGCCCGAGCTCGTGGTCGACCTCTCCGACGAGCCGGTGCTCGGGCCGCGTGAGCGCTTCCGCGTCGCGAGCCGGGTGCTCGCGCACGGGCTGCCGTACGTCGGCCCCGACTTCCGGCTCGACCCACCTGAGCTCGCACGCTTCCCCCGGCCCGCCCTGTCGGTGATCGGGACCGGGAAGCGCGTCGGCAAGACCGCTGTCACCGGCCACCTCGCGCGGCTGCTCGCGCAGGACCGTGACGTGGTCGTCGTGGCGATGGGGCGCGGCGGGCCGCCGGAGCCGGAGGTCGCCGAGGTGCGGCCGACCCTGGAGCGGTTGCTCGAGCTTTCGCGCGAGGGTAGGCACGCGGCCTCGGACTACCTCGAGACGGCTGCCCTCGCCGGGGTTCCCACGATCGGCTGCAGGCGCTGTGGCGGCGGCCTTGCGGGCTCGCCGGGCGAGACGAATCTCCTCGCGGGCGCGGCGATGGCTGCGGAGCGCGGCCCCGACCTCGTCATCTTCGACGGCAGCGGCGCGGCAATCCCGCCGGTCGAGACCGGCGGCCGGGTGCTGGTGACGAGCACCGGGCAGCCGCTCGAGGTCGTGACCGGCTACCTCAACGCCTACCGGATCCTGATCTCCGACCTCGTAGTGGTGACGGGAGGGGTTGGCGAGGCGCTGGTCGAGGCGATCCACCACGTGAAGGAGCTTCCGGTCGTCCCCGTCGAGCTGCGGCCGAGGCCGGTCGAGCCGGTGGTGGGGAGGCGCGTGGCGTATTTCTCGACCGCGCCCGCTTACGCGCACGAGGCGATCGAGCGGCACCTGCGCGAGGAGCACGGCGCCGAGGTCATGCTGGTGTCCGGCAACCTGGCGCGGCGCGAGGTCTTGCGCCGGGAGCTTGCGCGCGCCGACGCCGAGATGTTCCTCGTCGAGATCAAGGCCGCCGCGATCGACGTCGTCGCGGAGGCCGCGCTCGAGCGAGGCGTCGAGCTGGTGTTCGCCGACAACGAGCTCGTCCCGGTCGGCGTCCACGACCTCGACACGGAGCTGATCAGGCTCGCCGAGCAGACAATCGCCAAGGAGGTGGTGGCGCCGTGACCGATCGCCGCTACGGGAAGCCGCTGCCCCTCGGCGGCGAGGACGGACTGCCGTTCTCAAAAGGCTTGATGGCGCGCGCGCTGATGGGAGCGGGGATCTCGACCGACCGCGCGTACGAGCTCGCCATGGCGGTCGAGGCCGACCTCGTGCAGAGCAAGCGCGAGGCGATCTCGATGGAGCGTTTGGACCAGCTCGCGCAGCAAACGCTCGGGTCCGACGACGGCGCAACGGCGATGCGGCGCCTGCGGAGGATCCAGGACCTCTACGAGCTCGACCTCCCGATCATCCTGCTCGTCGGCGGGGCGACCGGGACCGGGAAGTCATCCGTCGCCACCGACGTCGCCTACCGCCTCGGGATCACCCGCGTGACGTCGACCGACTTCGTTCGGCAGACGATGCGGGCGTTCTTCTCGCGCGAGTTCATGCCGGCGATCCACCACTCGAGCTTCGAGGCAGGCCGCGCCACCGCCGACGAGGACGCGGATTCGAGCGAAGCCGTGCTCGACGGCTTCCTCGAGCAGACGCGCGACGTGCTCGTGGGCGTCCAGGCCGCCATCGAGCGGGCGCTGCAGGAGGGCTGGTCGATGGTGCTGGAGGGCGTCCACCTCGTCCCGGGGATGCTCCCGCGTGAGATCGAGGGCGCGCTCGTCGTCCAGTGCGTGCTCGCGATCTCGGATGCCGAGGCGCACGCCGGCCATTTCTGGATTCGCGACTCGGACTCGCAAGGCATGCGTGCGTACGAGAAGTACCTCGACGCCTTCGACGACATCAGGCTCGTGCAGGCCTACATCCTCGGTCGCGCACGGAAGCACGACGTGCCGGTGATCGAGAACGGCGACATCGAGGAGGCGATGGGCAACGTGATGGAGCTCGTGCTCACCGCGGCCGAGCCGCTGCAGGCGCGCAGATGACTCAGACCGAGCCCGAGGCCCGCCAGGCCGGGACGGGGGGCGCGGAGGCGCGCTTCTGTCTCTGCGAGAGCTACGCGCGCGCGACCGAACGGGCGGCGCTCGCGGGCGCGCGGTGGCTCGGCCGGGCCGAGCAGGGGACGGCCGAGGAGGACGCGGCCACCGCCATGCGCCTGGCCCTCGAGCAGCTGCCGATCGACGGCCGCGTGGTCATCGGCGCGGGTGACGAGGGCGGACAGCTCGCCGCGGGCGCGCTCGTCGGCGCGGGCGGGCTCGAGGTCGACCTCGCGATCGAGCCGCTCGAAGGCCGCGGTGTGGTCGCCCGCGGCGGCTACGGCGCGATGTCGATGGTCGCGGTCGGCGATCCCGGCACGTTCCAGCAACTGCCCGACATGTATATGCGCAAGATGGCCGTCGGGCCGAAGGCGCGTGGAGCGATCGACCTGGGCAAGCCGGTCGGCGACAACATCCGCGCCATCGCCGAGGCGTTCGGCCGCATGGTCAACGACGTGACGACGATCGTCCTCGACCGCCCCCGCCACCACGACCTGATCGAGGAGATTCGTGCGGCCGGGGCCCGGATCAAGCTGATTCAGGACGGCGACGTGACGGCCTCGATCTCGGCCGCCATCCGCGGCACGAACGACCATCTGGCGATCGGGATCGGCGGCACCCGGCAGGCCGTGCTGACCGCGGCGGCTCTTCGCTGTCTCGGCGGCGAGCTCCAGGCTCAGCTCTGGCCGACCTCTCGCAGCGAGGTCGAGGCGGCGAGGGAGGCCGGGGTGGACGACCTCGAGCGGCTCTTCACGATCGACGACCTCGCGCCGGGCGAGGTGATCGTGGTCGCGACCGGCGTCTCGAACGGCGACCTGCTCCGCGGCGTGCGGTTCCTGGCCGACAGCGCCCGCACCCATTCGCTCGTGATGTGCACGCGCTGCAACTGGGTGCGGTTCGTCGACGGCATCCACTTCTTCGCGCGCGAGCGCCGCGAAGAGGTCCGCCTGCTCGGCTACTGATGGCCGATTCGCGGGCGGCAGGGGACGAGCTCCCAGAGGATGGGCTGCCCCGGTACCCTGGGGCACCGTGACGCGAGACGACGTAATCGAGGCCCTGCGCTCCGTCGAGGATCCCGAGCTCGGGATGGACATCGTCGAGCTCGGCCTGCTCTACGACGCCGAGGTCAACGGGCCAAGGGTGAAGGTTCTCTACAGCCTGACCTCGATGGGCTGCCCCGCAGGGCCGCTGATCCAGCAGAGCATCGAGGAGGTCCTGTGGGCGCTCCCCGAGGTCGAGGACGTCGAGACGGAGCTGACGTGGGACCCGCCGTGGACGCCGGACAAGATGTCCGACGACGCAAAGTTCATCCTCGGCTTCGGCTGAGGGTTTGCGGCCGCCAGGGAGCGGGCCGACCGCGTACACACCGATTGCGTGAGGCTCTTCTTTCCCTTGCCTAGCAGCGCCGCCTACGTCCGTGGATCCGTCTCGCGCGCGACCTCCGCGGCATCGTCGTCTTGCTTCTCGACCACGAGGTAGTTCGAATGGCGGTCGACGACGCGCTCGATATCGGGTACTTCGTGCCCGGGAACCACGGCGAAGCGAGTGGGTGCGTGCCGGACCGCCTCGTACTCGACGAGGGTCATGGCTATTTGCTCCATACAGTCGGCTCTGCCGCACTCGCAGCTGAACTCGACGGGTTCGCTATGCGTCTCGACCTGGACGAAGTTCTCCGCAACCTCGGCCACGCGCTCGTTGACCTCGCGGAACAGTGCTTCGTTCCCGGCGAGGCGTTCCTCCCGCGCTCCCATACGGCAATTCTCTAGCACTGCCGCTCGGCGGGCAAACGGTTAGAAGAACTCCGGATGGGAAGGCGACCTCTCACACGAAGGGAGCCAACTCCTGCAGACCGAAGAAGTCTTCCGGAGCGCAAACGAGCGGATTGCCGAGAAGGCGAGAGAGCTTCAATGGCGGTTTCCGGTCCCGTTCTTGTGCGAGTGCAGCGACACGCACTGCTTTGCACGGATCGAACTTCTGCTCGAGGAGTACGAGCAGATGCGGTCGCATCCGCATCGCTACGTGATCACGTCCGGTCACGAGCTCGTGGGGACGTTCCTGCTCGAGCAAGACGAAGAGGCTGCGTTCGTGGAGAAGCTGTTCGTACACGACGGCTAGCTCGAACTAGTCGGGTTCGCGGAAGTGCCTGAGTTCGCCGCGTGTGCGTTCCACGATCCGTTCAGGGTCGGCCACGAACTCTCGGTCGATCGGGTTGTCGATGTGGCTATCGACGAAGCGGCGATCGTCGCCACGAGCCTCGCGGGGCGTTCACTTCGGCCGCTCGGCCCCTTGCGTGACCGCCTATAAGCCGAAGCGCACAGTGGCTGAGTAGCCCACAAGGAAGGCAGGTTGGGATGGCGAGCTCTACAGCAGCCCGCGCAAGACGCTTGAGCCCGCTGGAGTTGGTCGTGCTCGCGGCCCCACTCTTGTGGTTAGTGCCGGTCTTTATCCATCCGAACGAAGCGGGCGACCTCTTCGAAGGGATCGCGGACCAGGCAAACAAGTGGATCTTCGTGCACGTAGCCCAACTCGTCCTCACACCATTCATCGCCGCCGGTGTCTGGATGCTGCTGGGCGGGGTTCAATCGGTGGCCGCGCAGGTGGCCCGCGCAGTTCTCGTCGTCTGGATGGTGTTCTTCAGCGCCTTCGACGCGGTGGCAGGTATCGCCGCGGGCGTGCTCACGCGTTACGCGAACAGCCTCGCTGGTCAGGAGCGGGAGACGGTGGGAAGGGCAATCGATTTCCTCTTCCACGACAGTCAGCTCGCCGGCAGCGAATTCTCCGTCCTAGGCAACATCGGTCACGGCGCCTGGGTCGTCCTTGCCATCGCCGCGGCGGTGGCGCTCTGGCGGGCGCGTCTTTCTCGCGTCGTCGTGTGGGCGACCTTGGTCTCCGTGGTCTTCGCCACTCACTCCGGCATCGGGGCAGCAGTCGGTTTGGTCGCCCTTCTTGTCGCCGAGCTGCTCCGTTTCCTCAGCCGGAGCGGCGAGACCGCCTCCAGCAGGGCGCCGGAACCGGCGTCGAGGCGCGTTCGCTTGACACGCTGGCGTGAACGCGCAGCATGCAACGGACCGCAATGCTTCTCGTCCTGGCGCTCGCGGTCGGGCTCGTCGCGCCTGCCCTCGGCGCTGCACGGCGAGAACTAGCAGTAGCGGATCCGCGGCGGCCGGAGGAGGACTCCGTTGTCAGACTTGCTTGCTCATGAAGACGGCCGTCTCTACGTAGCCGAGTGACCGGTAGAGGCTGCGGGCGACCTCGTTCCCTCCGAAGACCATGAACGCCACGTGGTCTAAGCCTCTGCGGCGCGCCTCAGCCTCGGCATGGAGCATGGCCGCCTTTCCGTAGCCGCGACCCCTGTACTCCTCGTCGACACGGACGCCGTAGATCCAGAGGCTGCGCTCGAGGTTCACTTCGCGTTCTGCCAGCCAAAGGTCGCCGACCGTCGAGCCATCGGCCTCAATCACGAGCACCACCTGGTCCGCCGATGGTTTTTCGCCGGGGAAGAGCTGCTCTACGTCCTTGAAGGCCTTGGCGCGCGCGCGTTCCTCGGACACGCCCCCGTTGACGACCATGTCCCTGACATAGCCGTCTCGCACTTCGGGAAGCCATCGGGCGAATTCGTCGTCGCCTATTGGTCGCAGCCTGACGCTCACGGCTGGAGGCTATCGCGAGGCGCCCGTCAATCCTTCGTCGCCAGTTCCTGTGTGCGATTAAGGCGGCCTGCGAGGTCGACCTGCTCCTCCCGGGGCCGAGACGGCCTCAAGTCTAAAACGGTGAGGACCGGTGGGCGCTCCGCGCGCGTTCGCGACGATCTGGCGCGTGAAGAGCATGTCTGCCGGGTCCTGGCGCCCGGATTGGTGGTAACGGGTGGAGGTGCGTTCACCGACTCGACCGACACCGCGGTGAACATCACCGACTCGGACTGGACTTCGTCTACTACGGACGGTCCTCCGGACGTTTGGTTTGCACCGTGAACAACGGGAGCACGGCTGACATCACCTTCGTGGTCGATGCGATCTGCACCCAGCCGACCAGCATCGCCGGTCCCACTCGGCGAGCAGTCCAGCAAGGCTCGAGGCAGCGCACAAGTAGGAGCATCAAGGGGCGGCGGGCTCCCATGGGCCCGCCGCCGCTCGCTGCACAGAGCCATTCGCAAGGAGGACGATCAATTCGGGAAGGGGCCGGTAGAGACCGCGCGCCTAGGCTCCGTCGCCGACCTCCCCCTCGGCGCCCATGGGCCAGATTCCGAGTCGCTCTATCTCCTGCACGGTCTCCTCAGCACGTTCGAGGTCGTGCGGGCCGACCTCGACCGAGAGCGAGGCCTCGTCCGCGCCCTGGTCCCGCACCTTCTGCCTGATCCAGGTCTTGTGCGAGACCTCGGCGAGGCGCCTGACGAGCTCGTCACGCGTGAGCTGCGGTTCGTTCTCGGGCTGGCGGTTCAGTGCGGTTCGGCCCTCCTTGAGGCGGCACGATTCTTCCTAATGCCGTGCTGGGAGCCCTCGGTCTACTGGGCGATCTCCCAGATGTGGCCACCGGGGTCTCGAAAGCTTGCGGTCCGGATGCCCCAGGGTCGGTCCATCGGTCCGTTCAACAGCTCCACGCCGCGCCGCTCGAGCTCCTCGGACATCGAGTCGACGTCATCGACGCCGAGCGTGAACTGGAACCGCACGCCGGCATCGCGGCCCGCCACCGGCGCAGGTTCGATTAGTTCTGGCGCTTCCGTGGCCTTCAGGAGATTGACCAGCGTGTCCCCGAACTTGAACACGGCCGAGTGGTCGTCTTCGTAATGGATGGGTAGCCCAAACACCTCCTGGTAGAAGCTCTTGGCGGAGTCGAGGTCTTCCACGAACAACGTGATCGCGGCGATGCCTCCAGGCCACTCTTGCGTGTCGCTCACAGTCGCCCTCCTTCGCGTGTTCGGATCAAAGCCGGAGCGCAAGTCTTACCGTCCCACAGCGTCACCTGGTAATGAGCCGGGCGTCCCCTTCATCCGGGGGACTGCCCGTCCCAGGGGGGTGGAAGGCGTCGCCCGGCTCACGTTTCAGGTGCGTGCGACGGGCGTGCGCCGGGCGCTGGTAGCGTCGGCCGGGCGCATGTTCTCGACGCCGCAGGTCAACATCTACTCCGAGGACGTTCCCCGCTCGGTCGAGTTCTATCGAGCCTTCGGGTTCGAGGAGTCCTTCCGGACGCCTAAAGAAGGCGACCCGATCCACGTTGAGCTCGTGCTCGACGGGTTCAAGGTCGGGGTCGCCGCGGTGGAGTCGGCCGTGGGCGACCACGGGCTCGAGGTCGACCTGACGAATCCCGGCCGCGGGATGGAGATCCTGTTGTGGACGGACGACACCGACGCCGCGTTCGCGCGGCTCGTCGCGGCCGGCGCACGACCCCTTTCCGAGCCTCACGACTGGCTCGGCACACTGCGCCTCGCCTGGGTCGCCGACCCCGACGGCAACCCGATCGAGCTGGCCGAGCGGCGGTCGTGACGGTTCTCCGCGATGTCGTCGAGAGCGACCTCGACACGTTCTACGAGCAGCAGCTCGACCCGGAGGCGGTGCAGATGGCGCTCTTCCCGTCACGAGACCGCGAGGCCTTCTACGCTCACTGGCAGCGGCTATTGGCGAACGACGCCGTGACGAATCGGACGATCGTCGCCGACGGGCAGGTTGCGGGAAACATCGGCTGCTGGGAGCAGGACGGAAGGCGACTCGTCGGCTACTGGCTCGGCCGGGAGTTCTGGGGCCGAGGGCTCGCGACCCAGGCACTCGCGGAGCTGCTCGACGAGGTAAGGGCCCGGCCCTTGCACGCGTGGGTGGCGAGCAGCAACATCGGGTCGATCCGCGTCCTCGAGAAGTGCGGCTTCGTCGCGGCCGGCTCGCGCACCGAGCACGACGGGTGGCTCGGCGAGCCCGTCGAGGAGCTTCTCTTCGAGCTGGCCTGAGCGCTTTCGGTCACGAGGCCGACGTGGTAGGACCTCGGCATGGGCCTGCTCGCCCGGCTCTTCGGATGGCTCCGGCGCACGCCGCAGCAGCCGGTGCTGAGCGAGCGCGAGGCGTACGAGCGCTGCCACGGCGGGCGGAGGGGGGAGATCCAGGTCACGCCCGTGCCGAAGCCGACGCCGCGCGTTCTGCCGCGGCTCGGAGGCGACTACCTGCGCCGCTGTTTCGAGGAGCGCCTCGAGTCCCGTCGCCCCGGCGCACCCGTAGCGCCAGAGCACGAGCGTATCCTCGGAGCATGAGACGACATGCCGAGCGACTCGCGGTCAGCGCCGCAGCCGTCGCCGCGGTCACTGGGGCGATTTTCGGGCTCAAGACCGTCGCGCCAGTTCTCGGACTCGCGATCCTCTACCTCCTGGCCGTATTGCCCGTGGCCGTCCTCTACGGGCTCGGCTACGCGCTCGCGGTCTCGATCGCGAGCATGCTCGCCTTCAACTTCTTCTTCCTACCACCGCTGCACACGCTCGCGCTGACCGACTCGGAGAACTGGGTCGCGCTGGGTGTCTTCGTCGTGACCGCGGTGGTCGTCAGCGAGCTGGCGACACGCGCGAGAAGGCGCACGCTGGCGGCTGCAGAAGCCGAGACTCTGCGCCGAAGCGACGCGGCGAAGACCGCCGTCCTGCACGCGGTCAGCCATGACCTGCGCTCGCCGCTGACGGCGATCCGCGTCGCGGCCGGCGGGCTCGAGAGCGGCTCGGTCGAGCTCGGCGAGGAAGACCGCGCCGAGCTGCTGGAGACGATCCGCCTCGAGACGGTGCGGCTGGAGCGGCTGGTGGCGAACCTGCTCGACCTCTCGCGGCTCGAGGCGGGTGCGGCGCCGGCGCGGCGGGAGCTCTGGCCCGTCGACGAGCTCGTCGCCCGCGCGCTCGAGTCGCTTGGCGCTGATGCCTCGCGAGTCGAGGTCGCGCTCGACGGCGATGCGCCGCTCGTCAGGGTCGACGCCGCCCAGCTCGAGCGGGTGCTCGTGAACGTGCTCGAGAACGCGCTCCGTTTCTCGTCTCCGGCCGACCCCGTCGAGCTGGTCGTCAGCAGCACGGGCGACGACGTGCTCGTGCAGATCTCCGACCACGGGCCCGGTCTCGACGAGGCCGACCTGGAGCGGATCTTCGAGCCGTTCGAGCACGGGCGCACGGGTGGCGAGGGCACCGGGCTCGGGCTCGCGATCGCGCGCGGGTTTGCGCAAGCGAACGGCGCCCGCCTGTGGGCCGAGGCGCGGCCCGGCGCCGGCGCCGCGTTCACGTTGGCGATGCCGTCTGCGGCCGCGCGGCCCACGCTCGTTCGATGAGCGAAGCCATGGTGCTCGTCGTCGACGACGAGCGTCAGATCCTGCGCGCGCTGCAGACGAACCTGCGCGGCGCCGGCTACGACGTCACGACCGCGGCCTCGGCGGAGGAGGCCTTGGCCGTCGCCGCGATGCGGCCGCCCGACGCCGTGATCCTCGATCTCGTGCTTCCCGACGGGAGCGGGATCGAGGTGGCCCGCCAGCTGCGCTCGTGGAGCGCCGCGCCGATCCTCGTGCTCTCGGTGGTAGGCGACGAGGCCGAGAAGGTGGCCGCGCTCGACGCCGGGGCGGACGACTACGTGGAGAAGCCGTTCGGGATCGACGAGCTGCTCGCGCGGCTGCGAGCACTGCTACGGCGCGCCGGCCCCTCGACCGACCCTGTGCTCGAGGTCGGCGAGCTCGTGATCGACCTCGACAAACGGCTCGTGACCGTCGGCGGCCGGCGGGTACAGCTGACGCCCAACGAATTCGAGCTCCTGCGCGTGCTCGCCCAGAACGAGGGCAAGCTGATGACGCATCCGGCCATCCTGCGCGAGGTCTGGGGGCCCGCGTACGGCACCGAGTCGCACTACCTCCACGTGTACATCTCGCAGCTCCGGCGCAAGCTCGAGGACGATCCGTCGCGGCCGCGCTACCTGCTGACCGAGCCGGGCGCGGGTTATCGCCTCGTGAACCCGGTCGCGCGTTCTTGAGCAACTCCTGAGGCCCGCACCGCGCAGTTTGAGGCCGGCCTGAGCGGCTCCGGGCTAGCGTCGGCGTAGTGGCCACCCACCCGGTCGCCGATGCCGTCTTCCACCGTGTCGCGTACCGGCGGATCGTCGTGCCGATTGCGGGAGACGACGACTCGGAGCTCGGCGTAGCCCTGGCCGCCGAGCTGGCGCCGGAAGGCGGGGCGTCGATCACCGCGGTCTTCGTCATCGAGGTCCCGGCGGAGCTCCCGCTCGATGCCCACATGGACGACGAGGAGCAGGCGGCACGGGTAGCGCTGGAGAAGGCGCACGCGATTGCAGCGAGCCGCGGTGTGCGTCTACGCGAGCGGATCGTTCGCGCCCGCGCGCGCGGCGAGGCGATCATCGCCGAGGCCGAGGCTGCGGGCGCCGACCTGATCGTCATGCGCGCCGCACCGAGGAACCGGAAGCGGCTCTTCGGGAGGACGGCCGACTACGTGCTCCGGCACGCGGACTGCCGCGTGCTCGTCACGGCTCCGCGCAAGCCGTGAGCGCAGAGCGAGTCCACGAGCGCCCGCCCACCGGCGCGCCGCTCGTCGGACGCACGAAGCGCCTGCTGATCGGCAGGCCGCGAGCGACGGAGGAAATCGAAGACACGCTGCTGTCGAAGACGCTGGCGCTGCCGATCTTCTCGTCGGACCCGATCTCGTCCGTCGCCTACGCGAGCGAGGCCGCGATGACGGTGCTCGTGGGCGTTTCGCTCTCCGCGCTCCACTTCGTCTTCCCGATCTCGCTGGCGATCGCCGCGCTGCTCGCGATCGTCGTACTCTCATACAGCCAGGGCGTGCGCGCCTACCAGTCGAGCGGCGGCTCGTACGTGTTCGCGCGCGAGAACCTGGGCACGCTTCCGGCCCTCGTGGCCGGCGCGGCGCTGCTGACCGACTACGTGCTCACGGTGGCGGTGTCGGTGGCGGCCGGGGTCTTCGCGATCACCTCGGCGGCCCCGAGCCTCGCTCCGCACCAGCTCGCGCTCTCGCTCGTCTGCGTCGCAATCCTGACGGTGGGCAACCTCCGCGGCGTGCGCGAGTCGGGATTGCTGTTCGCATTCCCGACCTACGGCTTCATCGTGATGCTCTATCTCACGCTCACGATCGGCGTCGCGAAGTGCACCGTCGGCAGCTGCCCGGTCGCGGAGGTCCCGCATCCGCTCGCCGCGGGCACGGGGACGATCGGCCTCTTCGTCCTGCTCAAGGCGTTCTCGTCCGGGGCCGTCGCACTGACCGGTGTCGAGTCGATCTCGAACGGCGTCACCGCTTTCCGCCGGCCTCAGGCCCAGAACGCAGCGCGCACGCTCTACGTGATGGGGGGGATCGCGATCAGCTTCTTCGTCGCGACGTCGTGGCTCGCAGTACACATGCACGCGAGGCCGAGCTCGACGGAGTCGGTGCTTTCGCAGATCGCGCGCGGCGCGTTCCCGGCCGGCTCGCCGGGCTCGCTCGGCTACTACCTGGTGCAGGCCTTCACGCTGGCAATCCTCGTGCTCGCCGCGAACACGTCCTACCAGGGCTTCCCGCGGCTCGCAGCGCTGCTCTCCCACGATCGCTTTCTTCCGAGCCAGTTCGTGAACCTCGGCGACCGGCTCGCCTACTCGAACGGCATCCTCGTCCTCGCCGGGCTGGCAACGGGCCTCCTGGTCGCCTTCCGCGCCAACGTGAACTCGCTGATCCACCTGTATGTGATCGGCGTGTTCACCGCCTTCACCCTCGCGCAGGCGGGGATGGTGCGGCACTGGCACAAGTCGAAAGAGCCGGGGTGGCGCTGGCGCGCCGGGCTCAATGCGCTCGGCGCGGCGACGACGCTGGTCGTGACGGTGGTCGTCGTGACCACCAAGTTCCTCGACGGAGCGTGGATGGTGATCATCGCGATCCCGGTGTTGATCCTCGCCTTCTACGGCGTGCGGCGGCACTACCGCACGGTAGGCCGGCGCCTGCGGGCGAAGGCTCGTGCCGTGCTGGCCAGCCGCGAGGTCGAGAACAACGTCGTGCTCTACGTCGAGCGGCTGGACGCGGCTACCCGCGAGGCACTCTGGTACGCGCAGTCGATCTCGAAGGACAGCTTCCGTGCGATCCACGTGCCGTTTCCGGGCAGCGATCCCGGCATCGGCCCGCGCTTCTTCCACTGGACCGACGGCAACCCGCGGCTCGAGATCCTCCCGAGCGACGGCGAGCCGCTCGACGCCGTGCTCGAGGAGGTCTGGGCGGTGCCCCAGGGCGAGAGCCGTTTCGTCACGGTCGTCGTGCCGGAGCTCTTCCGAAAGCCCTCACTGGTCTCGGCCGTGCTACACCGCTCGACCTTCTCGCTCAAGCTGGGCCTGCTGCGAGAGCCCGGTGTCGCCGTCACCGACGTGCCGAAGCTCGGCGGCGACGACGAGCTGCCGCGGCGCGCGGAGGTCGTGGTGCCCGTCTCGGAGCTGCACGCCGCGTCGCTGCGCGCGTTGCAGTACGCGCGGTCACTGGGGTTCTCCGACACGAAGGCGGTCTACTTCGCGGATCACGACGACGAGGCCGAGGCGATGCGACGCGACTGGCGGCAGTTCCCGACCGGGATCCCGCTCGACGTGGTCGAGGCGCCCTTCCGCGATTTCGGGCAGCCGCTGCTCACGTACCTGCGCCGGATCACGGCTGATCCGGAAGCCGTCGCCGTGGTCGTGATGCCCGAGCTCGTCGTGCGCGGGACCGATCGGCTTCTCCACAACCAGCGGGCGCTCTACCTCAAGCGCCTGCTTCTCTTCGAGCCGCGGGTGATCCTCACCAGCGTGCCGTTCCAGTTGACGTAGGCACTAGGGGATCGTCAGCACGATCTTGCCGAACTGCTCGCCTGCCTCGAGGCGCTCGTGCGCTGCGCGGGCGTCGGCCAGCGGGTAGACGGAGTCGACGACCGGCCTGGCGCGCCCGCTGCGGACGAGGTCGTAGGCGGCCTCGAAGTCTCCGCGCATCCCCATCGTCGAGCCGTAGATCGTCAGCTGCTTCCACCAGATCCGGTGCAGCGCGGCCGGCGGGTTGGGACCCGAGGTCGCGCCGCACACCGCGACGCGGCCGCCGGGACGGGCGGCCTGCAAGGACGTCTGCCAGGTCGCCTCGCCGACGTGCTCGAGCACGACGTCGACTCCCGTTCCCTCCGTGGCCTCTTTCACCGCAGCACGCACGTCTCCCGTCGCATGGTTGACCGTCGCGTCGGCGCCGAGCTCCCGCGCCCGCTCGAGCTTCTCGTCGCTCGCCGAGGTGACGAGTGTCCTGGCGCCGAGCGCCTTCGAGATCACCAGGCCGGCGCTCGCGACCCCGCTGCCGATCCCCCAGAGCAGCACCCACTCGCCCTTGCGCAGCTGCGCCTTCGTCACCAGCAGCCGGTACGCGGTCTCGAAGACGAGCGGGAAGGCAGCCGCGTCCTCGAACGACAGGGACTCGGGGAGCGGATAGACGTTCCCCTCCGGGACCGCGACCAGCTCCGCGTGCGTTCCGTCCATGTGCTCGCCGACCACGGTGATCCGGTCGCCATGCTCGATGCCCGGGTTGATCACGACTCGCTCGCCGGTGTCCTCGCGGACGCCGGCGCCGTCGGCGCCGAGGATCCGGGGCTTGGGCACCGAAGGAAGTCCCTTGCGGATCCAGAGGTCAAGATGGTTGAGGGACGCGGCTCGCAGACGGACGAGGACCTCGCCCGGCACCGGCTCGGGCTCCGGCGCGTCCTCGTAGCGCAGAACCTCGGGTCCGCCGTCCTCGTGTATCCGAATCGCTTTCACGAGGGCACAATCTCCCATATGCGGGCAGATACGCTCGCCTCACTGGCAGCGGAGCTGGGCCTCGACGCGATCGGGGCGGCTCCTGTCGCGCCCTACGAGGAGACCGAGCGGCACATCCGCGAGCGCCGCGAGCGCGGGCTCTTCGCGGACATGCGGTTCACGATGGCGCGGCCGGAAGAGTCGTGCCACCCCGAGGCGTTGCTCGTAGGAGCTCGCACTGTGATCTCCGCCGCGCTCTGCTACTGGGCCGACGGGGAGGAGCCGCCGCCGGGTCACGGGCGCCTGCCGCGCTACACGTGGTGGGACGCGTACACGGCACTGCGCGAGCGGCTCGACGAGCTGGGGCGGAGGATTAGCGGTCTCGCCGGCAAAGCCGCCGAGACCTCTGGAACAGCATCGCAAGTGACGCCTCAGGGCGACTACCGGGTGCTCGTCGACGCGAACCAGCACGTCGACCGCGAGGCCGCGGCGCGCTCCGGGGTGGGCTTCTACGGCAAGAACACGATGCTGATCACACGGCGGTTCGGCTCGTGGGTCGTGCTCGGCACGCTGATCACGACCGCCGAGCTCGAGCCCACGCCGCCGCTGGACGCCGACTGCGGCTCGTGCACGCTCTGCATCGAGGCGTGCCCGACCGGCGCGCTCGACGAGCCCGGGGTGCTCGACGCGACGCGCTGCCTCTCGTACCTGACGCAGTCGGCGGACCCGTTCCCCGAGGAGCACCGGGAGGCTCTCGGCGACCGCGTCTACGGCTGCGACATCTGCCAGGACGTCTGCCCGTGGAACCGCGGCGTCGAGAAGCGGCGTGCCGGCGAGGCGCCGCCGCCCGGTGCAGAGCCGCATGTCTCGCTCGTCGACTGGCTCGAGGCGGGCGACGACGAGCTCGCGAGCCGTTACGACCGGCTGTTCGTCCCTCGCAACGACCCGCGCTTCCTGCGCCGCAATGCCCTCGTGGCGCTCGGGAACTCGAGCGGGGACGCGGCGCTCGCCCGGCGGTACGCGGAGGGCGACGACGAGTTGCTGCGCGAGCACGCGGCGTGGGCGCTGGCACGCATGGACGAGCGCTCGTGAGCAACCTGCGGCGCCTGCGCGAGACGGAGCGGTGGATCGCCTGGGTTCGCCTCGCCGCGGTCCCGTTTGCGATCGTCAACGTGGCTTTCGCCAGCAACTACCCGCGCGGCTTCCAGGTTCGTGGCTGGACGATCACCGCGGTGCTGACGGTTGGCGCCGCGGTCCTGTTCTGGCTCAGCCGTCGAGACTGGCCACGGGCGACACTGGTGCGTCTCGGCGTCGCGGCGACGGCCTTCGACTTCGCCGTCGTGTCCGGTTACGTCCTCGTCTACTACTTCCAGACCGGGTCGGCCATCCGCCAGCTCATGTTCCTCCCGCTCGTGGAGGCCTCGCTGCGGTTCGGGATCCCCGGCGCAGTCTTGGCGTCCGCGGCGACCGTCCCGGTGCTTGCCGTGTTCGAACTGATGCGGTCGCACCGGCTCGACCGCCCGTACCACGTCAACTACATCATCCTGCAGGTGGGAATCGGGCTCCTGGCCGGCCTCGCGATCGGCTGGCTGCTCGCGCGTCTGGGCCGCGAGTCGGAGCTTGCCGAGTCGCGTGCGAGCGAGGCGGAGCGG
>JBKPAM010000101.1:0-22220 GCA_046726435.1 Actinomycetota bacterium | reverse complement strand
GGGCGTGGTCGTGATGTACCCCCAGGTCGGGGAGGAGGGATTTCCGTCGAGCGGCCCGAAGGAGCCGATCCCGATCGCGTCGACTGGGCCCGCACGCTCGAAGAAGGCAACCGCGCGGTCGATCGTCTCCACGGGAGTCGTCGTCGGCAGCGTCGCGGTTGCCCGGAGGTCGTCAGGGCCGGTGCCGATCGCGCACTCCCACTTCGAGCCCCCGGCCTCGATCCCGCCGTAGACGGTCAAGCGGTCTCGACCGCCCGGGCTCCGCACGACTGACGGACGGTCAAACGGCCCGGCAGCACGACGACGCGATTGCGCGCCGGCCCCCGGCCCTGGATCCGCTCGAGCAGCAGCTGGGTCCCGAGCGTCCCGAACGTCTCGGCCGGCTGCTCGAGCGCAGTCAGGAAGGGGTAGAGCCGCGACGCGTACTCGATGTCGTCGAAGCAGACGAGGGCGACGTCGTCGGGGACTTCGAGGCCGGCGCCACGGACGGCCTCGATCGCGCCGAGGGCGACGAGGTTGTTGACCGCGAACACCGCCGACGGCGGCTCCTCGAGCGAGAGGAGGCCGGTCATCCCTGCGAACCCACCGTCGGGATCGGGCGCATGCCGCTCGACGAGCTCCGGGTCGACCCCGAGGCCCGCCGCCCTGAGCGCGGTCTCGTAGCCACGGCGCCGCTCTCGCGCGCTCGAGACCTCGTCGTGCTCGACGATCATCCCGATGCGCCGGTGGCCGAGGCCGATCAGGTGCTCGACCAGCTGCTCGGCGCCGCCGACGCTGTCGCCGACGACCGCGTCGCAGTCCATCCCGGCGACCGTTCGGTCGATCAGCACGAAGGGGACACCGAACCTCGTCAGCCGCTCGAGCTGGGGCTTCGAGCGGTCGCTGACCGGCGCGATCGCGATCCCTTCGACGCGATGGGCGATCAGCTCCTCGATCACGTCCCGCTCGACGGCGAGGTCCGCGCGGGTGTCGCAGAGGATGACGCGGTAGGTGGATCGCCGCGCCACGTCCTCGGCCGCGCGGACGATCAGCGTGAAGAACGGGTTCGCGACGTCGGGGACGATCACAGCGAGCGTGCCCGTCTTGCGCGCGCTCAGCCCGCGTGCGAGCCGGCTCGGAATGTAGCCGAGCTGTTCGATCGCGTCCTGGACCCGCCGCTGGGTCTCCGTGCTGACGCGGTCGCTCCCGTTGATCACCCGCGACACGGTCATCGGCGAGACCCCCGCCAGGGAGGCGACGTCCTTGATCGTCACGTTTGCGGCCTTCGTCGTCACGGCGAATTCCTGGTAGCGATACCACAGATTACCGTGGACGCCTGCCCGAACCAAGACTGGACGGCTTGACTAAAAGGGCGGAAACGTGTTATCGGTACCACAACCACAGGCAAGGAGGTAGCAGATGCGCGATCCGCAGAGGCAGCTCACGCCATCATGGCGCAGGCTGGGTCTCGCGGCAGCGCTCCTCGTCGTAGTGGTCGCCACGTCGGCGATCGTCGCCGCCGCGTCCGCCACGACAGCGTCGAAGAGCGCGACCGTCAAGGTCGGCCTGATCACGAAGGACGCCACGAACCCGTTCTTCGTCAAGATGCGCGCGGGAGCGACGAAGGCTGCGAAGAGGCTCGGTGCGAGCCTCACGTATGCGGCAGGGAAGAGCAGTTCCGATAACGCCAGCCAGATCGCGGCCATCGAGAACATGACGACGGCGGGTGTGAAGGGGATTCTGATCACCGTTGCCGACGGCAAGGCCGAGAACGCCGCGATCGCGAAGGCGCGCAAGGCAGGCGTCATCGTCATCGCTCTGGACACGCCCACGGTTCCGAAGAGCGCGACCAACGCTCTCTTCGCGACCAACAACTTCAACGCGGGAGTGCTGATCGGCAAGTACGCCCGTGCAGCCACGAAGGGCAAGAAGGTGACGATCGGGATGATCGACGAGCACGTCGGCTCGTCCGTCGGGGCGTTGCGTCACAACGGCTTCCTGAAAGGATTCGGGATCAAGAACAACAACAAGCAGATCGCCTGCGTCGGAAACGGCGAGGGTCAGACGGCCCCTTCGCAGACGGCGATGGAGAACTGCCTGCAGAAGAGCCCGAAGATCAACGTCGTCTACACGATCAACGAGCCGAGCGCCGCGGGCGCCTGGAACGCGTTGAAGAAGGCCGGCAAGACGAAAGCCGGCACGACGATCGTCTCGGTCGACGGCGGTTGCGCCGGCGTGCGGAACGTCAAGGCCGGGATCATCGATGCGACCTCGCAGCAGTACCCGCTGCTGATGGCGTCTCGAGGCGTCGCGGCGGTCGTCAAGTACGCGAAGACCGGGACCAAGCCTCACGGCTACACGGACACCGGCGTGAACCTGATCGCGAAGAAGCCCCTCAAGGGCGTCAAGTCGAAGAGCGTCAAGTACGGCCTCGCGAACTGCTGGGGCTAGAGAGGTAGACCCCCACCCACGGCGACCGGAGCGCCGCCCGGCGGCTCTCCGGTCGCAGTGGGATCCCGCGTCCTAGGATCGCCGCTTCGGGACGAGTTCGACCTTGAGCGCAACGGAAACCTCAGCCCACCTGCCGACCGCACGATCCGTGCTCGAGGGGGCTCGCCGGGTCCTGGCGGCGCCCGCCGTCGGGCCCCTCTTGGCCCTCCTCCTGACGATGGCGTTCTTCTCGCTGAAGAGCGACCGCTTCCTCCAGGGGCCGAACCTCTCGCTCGTGCTACAGCAGGTGATGGTCGTCGGCGTGCTCGCGATCGGCCAGACGCTGATCATCCTGACCGCGGGCATCGACCTCTCGGTCGGCACGGTGATGGCGTTCGGGCAGATCGTGATGACGAAGCTCGCCATCGACTCCGGCTACAGCCCCGCCACCGCGATCCTGCTGGGGATCCTCGCCTGCGTCGCGTTCGGCGTCCTCAACGGAGGACTCGTGGCGGTGGTCAGGCTGCCGGCCTTCATCGTCACGCTGGGCACGCTCAACATCGCCTTCGCGCTGACCCACATCTACTCCAACGACCTGACCTACCCGCCGGGGAACTCCGGAGCGTCGACGCTGCCGAGCGCGCTGCTCTTCTTCGGGCGGACCTTCACAATCGGCCACACCGACATCACGTACGGGGTCGTGTTCATGTTCGTCCTTTTCGGCCTGGCGTGGTTCGTCCTCACGCAGACTGCCTGGGGCCGCCACGTCTACGCCACGGGAGACGACGCCGAGGCGGCCCGGCTCACCGGCATCAGGACGGGCCGGGTCCTCCTGAGCGTCTACACGGTCGCCGGGCTCATGTACGGCATCGCCGCCTGGCTCCTCGTCTCGCGCACGGAGCTCGGCGATCCCAACGCGGGGCAGACGACCGAGAACCTCGACTCCATCACTGCCGTCGTCCTCGGCGGCACCAGCCTCTTCGGCGGCCGCGGAACGGTGATCGGCACGCTGATCGGGGCGATCATCGTCGGGGTCTTCCGCAACGGCCTGACCTTGATCGGCGTCGACGTGATCTACCAGTACCTGGTCACGGGCGTCCTCGTGATCCTCGCGGTGTCAGTCGACCAGCTCACGCACCGGAGGCGGCTCTGAGCGAGCGGCGGCCGATCCTCGAGGCACGCGGGCTCGTGAAGCGGTACGGGCACGTCGTCGCGCTCGACGACGCCGACTTCGAGCTCTACCCGGACGAGATAACCGCCGTGATCGGCGACAACGGCGCCGGGAAGTCGACGCTGATCAAGGCGCTCTCGGGAGCCTTGCAGGCCGACCGCGGAGAGATCCGACTCGACGGGGAGTCCATCCGGTTCCGGTCTCCGGGCGACGCGCGGCGCGCCGGGATCGAAACCGTGTACCAGGACCTCGCCGTGGCGCCGTCACTCGACATCGCCTCGAACATCTTCCTCGGCCGGGAGGCCCGGATGCGCGGCCCGTTCGGCCTTGCCCTGCGGATGCTCGCGAAGCGCCCGATGCGCCGGGAGGCCGCGCGCCACCTGCAGGAGTTGAAGATCGGGGTCCAGTCCATGCGCCAGCCGGTCGAGGATCTCTCCGGCGGGCAGCGGCAGGGTGTCGCCGTCGCGCGCGCGGCGAAGTGGGCGCAGCGGGTGGCGATCATGGACGAGCCGACGGCCGCGCTCGGAGTCAAAGAGACTCGCCAAGTGCTCGACCTGATCCTCCGCGTGCGCGAGCGCGGCCTGCCCGTGATCCTCATCAGTCACGACATGCCTCACGTGTTCGAGCTCGCGGACCGGATCCAGATCATGCGGCTCGGCAAGCGCGTTGCGGTCGTGACGCCACAGACTCACACGATGCCGGAGGCCGTGGCGATCATGACCGGCGCCACGCGAGGCGAGCTCGAGCAGGCGCTGGTCAAGGAGGGCCCGCCTGTGAGCCTGCCCGCGGAGGAGGGTGCATGACCGTCGCCTGGGGACTGCTCTCGACGGCGCGGGTCAACCGCTACATCCTCGACGCCGCGCCCAAGACCGACCGCGCCGAGGTCGTCGCCGTCGCGAGCCGCACGCCCGCCCGCGCCGAGGCCTACGCGCGCGAGCACGGAATCGAGCGCGCACACGGAAGCTACGAGGCGCTGCTCGAGGACGACGCGGTCGATGCCGTCTACGTCTCGCTCCCGAACTCGCTGCACGTCGAGTGGACGCTGCGGGCGCTCGATGCCGGCAAGCACGTGCTCTGCGAGAAGCCGTTCTCGCGCGACCTGCAGGCGGTCGAGCAGGTGTTCGACCGCGCCGAGGAGCGCGGGCTGGTCGTCTCGGAGGGCTTCATGTGGCGGCACCATCCACAGACGGCCAAGCTGGTCGAGCTGGCCGCCGAGGACGTGATCGGACGCCTGCGGATCGTCCGCGCCGCATTCAGCTTCGACGTCGCCTCGGTGCACGGGGCAGGTGACGCGCGGCTCGACCCAGCGCTGGACGGCGGCTCGCTGATGGACGTCGGCGCCTACTGCGTCAACGCGATCCGCCTGCTCGCCGGCGAGCCGGAGCGGGTTCAGGCGATGCAGGCGCTCGGCCCGACGGGCGTCGACGTGACCTTTGCGGCGACGCTCGCGCTTCCTCGAGAGGTCATCGCCCACTTCGACGCCGGCTTCGTCCTGCCTCGGCGGACCGCGCTCGAGGTAGTCGGGGAGCAGGGGACGGTCGTGGCCGATCCCTGGCAGCCGCGCACGCCGGCGGTCGAGCTCGGGCGGCGCACCGAGCACGACACGGTGGAGCGCGAGCTGATCCCCGTCGAGCAGGCCGACTCGTACGTGCTCGAGCTGGACAACGTCTCCGGCGCGATTCGCGGCGAGACCGAGCTGCTGCTCGGCCGTGCCGACGCAATCGGGCAGGCGCGGGCGCTCGAGGCGCTGCACCGTGCGGGCGCCATCGGCACGACGGTCGCCCTGGAACCTGTCGTCAGCGCTCAGCCCGGAGGTGCCGTGTGAGCTACGTTCCCGCATCCGATCGCTACGAGCGCATGCAGTACCGCAGGTCGGGGCGAAGCGGCCTCCAGCTGCCCGTGCTCTCGCTCGGCCTCTGGAACAACTTCGGCGGCGACTTCCCGTTCGAATCTGGCCGCGCGATCGTCCGCCGCGCCTTCGACCTCGGGATCACCCACTTCGACCTGGCGAACAACTACGGGCCCCCGTACGGCTCGGCGGAGGAGAACTTCGGGCGCATGCTCGCCCACGACCTCGGCTTCTATCGGGACGAGCTGGTGATCTCGACGAAGGCCGGCTACGACATGTGGCCGGGGCCGTACGGCGAGTGGGGCTCGCGGAAGTACCTGCTCTCGAGCCTCGACCAGAGTCTTCGGCGCATGGGGCTCGAGTACGTCGACATCTTCTACTCGCATCGCTTCGATCCCGAGACGCCGCTGGAGGAGACGATGGGCGCGCTCGACTCCGCGGTGCGGCAGGGCAAGGCGCTCTACGTGGGCATCTCCTCGTACGCGGCGGCGAAGACGCGGGACGCGGCCGCGCTTCTTCGCGAGCTCGGCACGCCGCTGCTTATCCACCAGCCTTCGTACTCGATGCTGAACCGCTGGATCGAGCCTGAGCTGCTCGACGTGCTCGGCGAGGAGGGGATCGGCTGCATCGTCTTCTCGCCTCTCGCGCAGGGGATGCTGAGCGACAAGTACCTGGGCGGAATCCCGGAGGGGAGCCGCGCTAGCCGCCCCGGGACGCTGTCGCCGGACCTGATCACCGAGGAAGCGGTCGAGAAGATCCGCGCGCTGAACGAAATCGCGAGCGGGCGGGGCCAGAGCCTCGCGCAGATGGCCCTTGCTTGGACGCTGCGCGATCCGCGCGTCACCTCGGCGCTCGCCGGTGCGAGCAGCGTTCAGCAGCTCGAGGAGAACGTCGCCGCGGTCGAGCGCCTCGACTTCACGGACGAGGAGCTCGCGGAGATCGACGGGCACGCAACGGAGAGCGGCATCAATCTCTGGGCCGCCTCGAGCAGCGAATAGCGGCGCGTGTGCGTCGCTGGGAGCCTGGCGGGTGAGCTGCTCGCTGCGGTCGACGCGCGGGCCGGCCGGTTCCTGCTCGGGATCACCGGGCCGCCGGGCGCGGGCAAGTCGACGCTGGCCTGCGGGCTGGCGGCGGCGCTGGCCGAGCGGCGTGGCCCAGGCTTTGCGGTCGTTGCGCCGCTCGACGGGTTCCACCTTTCGAACGAGACCCTCGATTCGCTCGGGCTCCGGTCGGTCAAGGGCGCGCCGCAGACCTTCGACGCCGCCGCCTTCGTCGCCTCGCTGCGGCGTCTTCGCGACGAGGCTGGCGTCGTCCTCTGGCCAGACTTCGACCGCGCGGCCGAGCGGACGGTGCCCGGCGCGATCCCGGTCGGTCCCCGGGCGAAGCTCGTGATCACCGAGGGGAACTACCTGCTCCTGGAGCAACCCCAGTGGCGTGAGGTGCGGCCGTTGCTCGACCGGATCTGGTACGTCGACGCACCCGTCGACGTTCTGCGCCGGCGGCTGATCAATCGCCAGCTGGTCGGCGGGCGCTCCGAGGAGGACGCGGTCCGTCACGTCGACGAAAGCGACCTGAAGAACGCCGAGCTCGTCGCTCGAACCAGGCACCTGGCAGACCTGACCGTACGGGGTGATTCGGCCTCACTCGGCGGGCGTTAGGCTGCGGCAGCGCGATGGACGAGCCTGCCCGCATCGCGGTCATCTACTACAGCGCTACCGGCAACGTGCACGGGCTCGCCAGCGCGCTGGCCGAGGGTGCCGAGGGCGCCGGCGCAGAGGTTCGGCTGCGGCACGTCGAGGAGCTCGCCTCGGAGCTGCTCATCTCGCAGAACCAGTACTGGGGCCGACACCGCTCCGAAGTCGCCGAGGCGCCGGTCGCAACACTCGACGATCTCGAGTGGGCGGACGGGGTCGCGTTCGGGACGCCGACGCGCTTCGGCAACGTCGCAGCCCAGCTGAAGCAGTTCATCGACCAGGCGGGCGCCCTCTGGCAGCAGGGAAAGCTCGCGGACAAGGTCGGGACCGCCTTCACCGCCTCGCAGACTGCGCACGGCGGCCAAGAGACGACCATCCTCGCCATCAACACCACGCTCTACCACTGGGGGATGCTCATCCTGCCTCTCGGCTACACGGTGGGCGAGGTGTTCGCCGCCGGCGGGAACCCCTACGGAGCCTCGTTCGTGACCGGCCACACTGTCACCGGTCCCGACGAGCAGGCCCTTGCGGTCGCCCGCTACCAGGGGCAGCGGCTCGCCCGGTACAGCGCCGTCTTGAGCCGGGCCCGCCGCGAAGGAGCCTTCGCGGTCGAGCGTCCCAGCCCGGAGAGCTTCGCCAGGTCGACCAGCTCTGAGCCGGGCGCCCAGCCGACACCCCTAGCCCGGACCGTCAGGCTCGAGCGGCCACACCGAAGACGCCTCCGGCCACCTCGACGAAGGCGGCGACGGTTGGGCTTTCGTTCTCGTCGAGCCAGACGACCTCGGTCTCGAGGGTGTCGGCGGGCTCGCTGATCGGTATGGCGACGGTGCCATCAGGAAGGTCACTCGAAACGGATCGCGGGAGGAGCGCCGTGGTCGAGGCGTCCCAGGTGCCGAGCGTCCAGCGGGTGCGGGAGGACTCGCTTCCCATCTTGGGCTCGAAGCCGGCCTTCCGGCAGAGGTTCACGTAGAAGTCGTGGAGCCGAGGAGCGAAGTCACGGGGGAACAGCAGAAACTCCCCGGCCAGCTCGGCGAGGTCGATCGCTTCCTCGTTCGCGAGCGGATGGCTCGAGGAAAGGACCGCCACGATCGGCTCGCGCCGCACGAGCTCGAACGAGAGGTCGCCGGAGATGTCCGGGTAGAGCGCGATCGCCACGTCGATCGCCCCTGAACGAAGGGCCTCCGGCATCTGACTGGGCCGCATCTCCTCGGTCAGAAGCTCGAGGTCGGGCCGATGACGCGCGAATGCCTGTCCGAGCGCAGGGAGAGTCTCGAAGCGGGCGCTCCAGTTGTAGCCGACGCGAAGCGTGCCGACCTCGCCGGTCGAGGCGCGTTGCGCGGCGGCCACCGCGGCGTCCGCATCGGCGAGTGCGCGCCGGGCGCCGGGGAGGAACGCCCGGCCGGCCTCGGTGAGCCTGACCTCGTGGCTGCTGCGGACGAACAGGCTCGCCCCGATCTCCTCCTCGAGCTTTCGGATCGCGACGCTGAGGGGCGGCTGCGCCATGTGCAGCCGCTTCGCCGCCCGGCTGAAGTTCAGCTCCTCGGCCACCGCGACGAAGTAGCGCAGATGGCGGAGCTCGGGCATGCCGTGAGCCTACTCGGGGCGATACGCCATCGGTACAGCGCGAGACCGAATCGGTGTTTCGACGGCACTGTGGCGCCACCTAGGCTCGCGACAGAGGACATCGACGAAAGGAACAGGATGGCCGGCGAGCCGACGATTCATCGCTACCCACTCGAGCACGAAGGGGCGTTCGTGAACGCCTACCTGGTCGAGACGGAATCGAGCGTGGTTGCGGTCGACAGCCTGCTGACGGTCTCGGAGAGCAAGGCGCTGAGGGCCGGGCTGGAGCAGCTCGGAAAGCCTCTGCGCGCCGTGCTGCTGACCCAATCCCATCCGGACCACTACGGGGGCCTGACCGAGCTGGTCGCCGCCGATGACGTCCCAATAGTGGCGCCGCAAGGTGTCATCGACGTGATCGCGCGAGACGACGAGGCAAAGGAAGAGATCTTGCGGCCGATGTTCGGCGACGAATGGGCCCCAGAGCGGACGTTTCCGAACACGCCGATCCGCGACGGTGAGAGCCTCACCTTCGACGAGGCAACCTTCACCGTGATCGATCTCGGCCCGAGCGAGTCTCCGCACGACAGCCCCTGGGTGCTGGGCCGAGACGAGCGGATCGTGTTCCTCGGCGACCAGATCTATGACCACAAGCACTGCTTCCTCGCGGATGGCTTCCACGAGCAGTGGCTCGAGAACATCGAGATCCTGCGCGACCGCTTCCCGAGCGATGCCGTCTTTCACATCGGGCACGGCGGCCCGGCGAGCCCGGCCGACTGGGACTGGCAGCGGAGCTACATCGAGACCTTCCTCGACGCGCTCAGGGCGGGCGACTGGTCGCGCCCCGAACAGGCGCACACCGAGATCGTCGCGGAGATGAAGCGGTTCCTGCCGACCGACGAGTTGCTCTTCTTGATGGAGCTCAGCATCGAGCCGGTCGCGACACAACTCGGACTCGCGACCGCCTCGGCCTGAGCGCGATCGCGCTCGAGCGTTGAGCCGGCGTCCCCGCGGACCGGCGACCAGGCCGTCGTCGCGAGCTCAGTCGACCTCGTAGTGCTCGACGGTGGGGCCGCGCTCGATCAGGAAGCGGTCGTCTTCCGGGTAGTACACGGCTTGTGACGGGTCGTCGCCCGCGAAGCTGCGCACCGAAGCCATGCTCTCCCAGAGGGAAAACGTGACGATCTCGGTTGCTCCGTCAACCGCCCGGTGAAGGATCCACGCGCCCAGGTTTCCGTGCGTAGCGCGGTAGTGCTCGATCCCGGTGCGACGGATGTATTCGATGTACTCCGCAGCGTCGTCGGTGCGAACTGCGCCGCGCCAGATCCGCGCGATCACGATTCCTCCCCTGGGGTGAAGGCCTGGGTGACGAGGCGGTCGGCGAGGCTCGGTTTGATGCGGGCCACTACCGCGAGCTGCCGTACGCGCCCCACGCGGATCTCCTCGCGGTCGCGGCCGATGCCGGACACGATCGCCTCTGCGACGGCCCCGGGAGAGAGCTTCGGCACCTCGAGGTCGTTCACCGGTCCGGTGTCGACGACCGGCGGCATCACCTCGAAGACGCGTATGCCGCTCGGCTTCAGCTCCAGCCGGAGCGAGCGGGCCAGCGAGTGCACCGCGGCCTTGGTGGCCGCGTAGACGCTGAAGCCCGGCACGGCGCCGAGCGCGACAGCGGACGAGATGAAGACGACAGCGCTGTTCCCCGAGGCTCGGAGCGCAGGCAGGGCGAGGCGCGTCATCCGGAGTGTTCCGAGGAGGTTGGCCTCGACGTCCTGAAGACTCTTCGCGGCCGCGTCGGCGTCCGTTAGCGAGTAGCCCCGGAGGAGACCAACGTTGTTGACGAGGACGTCGAGCCCGCCGAGCTCGCCCTCGACCCACGCAAGTGCTTCGCCCGCCTCGCGCTCGGAGGTCACATCCAGCCTCCGCACGGAGAGCCCGGGAGTGCCGGCTCGTGCGAGGCGCTCCTCGTCGCGGCCCGCGATCACGACCTGGTTGTCCTGCGCGAGCCGGCGGGCAAGCTCGAGCCCGATCCCGGAACCTCCTCCGGTGATCAGGATCCTCTTGCCGGAGAGCCTCACGGTGGAGCCTCCACACAAGGACTCTACTGACGCGAGCTGGGCGTCCCGCTTCTCGCCCTGATGCAGCGCGGCGACTGATTCGCGGACCAGCGAATCCCTGGCGGGCCTCCGCAGACGCGGGCAGGATTGACTACCCGTGATTCGCGTCGGTGTACTGACTCCACACGCCGCCATCGGGCCGGAGGCGGAGTTCCCCGCGATGGCTCCTGGGCAGGTCGTCACGTGTGTTTCCCGCGTGCCGGTCGACCCTGCGACCGGAGCCGACTCGACTACCGCGTCCGGGCTCCGCTCGCTGATTGCCGCGCCGGTGTTCGCGGAGGCGGCCGCGATGCTCGCGCAGGGCTCGCTCGACGTCATCGCCTACGCGTCGACGACGTCCGCCTATGCGATCGGGCCCGACGCCGAGTCGGCTCTCGTTTCGAAGCTCTCAGAGGAGTCGGGCGCTCCGGCCGTGGGCACGTGCGCCTCGGCGGTGCTTGCGTTGCGGGCCCTCGGAGCCGAGCGGGTGGCGCTCGTCCATCCACCGTGGACGGACCCCGAGTTGAACGAGCTCGGCGTGGCCTATTTCCAACGGAAGGGATTCGAGGTCGTTTCGTCGGCGGCGGCCGATCTCTCTCGAGATCCTGACCGGATCGACGCCGCTGCCGTCTACGACTGGACGTCCCGGGATGTGGGCGGCGACACCGAGGCGGTCTTCATTGGAGGGAACGGCTTCCGAGCGGCCGGCGCAGTCGGTGCGTTGGAAGCAAGCCTCGACTGCCCGGTCCTCACGTCGAACCAAGTCCTCCTCTGGAGTGCTCTCGGACGGACGGGGGCCACAGCCGAGGTCAGCGGCTACGGCAGGATCTTCGCGCACACAGCTCGATCGCTCACTCGATGACGGGCCTGGCGATGCTGGAGGGCTCCCGGCCGGCGAGGAGCCATCCGGCCGCCGCGGCCGCCAGCGGCACGCCGAGGATCGCGAACGCGAGGTACCGGACCGGCACGTGGCTCAGGTAACCGAGGTCGTCGTAGAACATCGCCACGAGGACGGCGTACGCTCCAGCCACACCGAGGAGCGCGCCGAGCAGCGCGAGTGCTCCTGCGGTCGTGGCCGTCAGCGTTCGGCGGATCCGCGAGGTCGCTCCGGTTGCCGTCAGGGTGCGGAGGTCGCCCGCGCTCTCTCCGCGAATCAGCCCGACCGTCATCGCCAGGATGGCGAGTGCGAGCAGGCCGCCCGCGCCGATCGCGAGGGCGATCACCTTTGCGTAAGAGGGGGCCTCGCGGCGGACCTCGATCGTCAAGCCGGCTTCCGCCGCGAGGTCGCGGGCCCCCGCGATCTGGTCGCTCGTCAACGGCCGGTGAGACTCGACGAGCCAGCCTCCGGGAATGTGTCTCCAGCCGAGGCGGCGGAGACCGTTGAGGGTGATGAAGGCGGGCGGCGTGCGCGCTTCCACCGAGTCAGCGGGGAAGGGGGCCCCGAAAAGATGTCCGCCCAGGTCGATTCGCTGGACGTTCGTGACCCTGAACTCCCTCCGATCCGTGAAGCTCGGGATGACGAGGTTGTCGACCCTGGCGCTCCGGGCCGCGAGGAAGTCCGTGCCCGGCTTGATCGTGGCCGGATCGATTCCCAGATAACGGAGCACTGCAGGCGTCGCGACGTAGAGCTGCGCGGCGGGGCGGTACGACGGTCCAGGGAAGCGCCTGGCGAGCTCGACAGTGGGGAGGACTCTGGTGTTGAGATGGGAATCGAACATGGAGCGCGTGCCGGGCTGGATGATCTTCTGGAGCGGAGTCACGGCCGCACCGCCCAGCTGCTCGCTGAGCTTTCGCACTGACGCGGCCAGGCTGTCGACCCGGTTCAGGGCCGTCACCGAGATGACCTCCTTCGCGCGCGGTGGGCCCAGGTAGACCCGGATCTGCCGGTTGGACAGGTTGGGAGGCGCCGACGTGCGCTGCGCCGCTTCCGCCGACGCGACCACGGCGACAGTCGCCGCGATTCCGAGAGCCAGGGTGACCGCCGCGAGTGCTGCTCCGGAACGAGCCTGATACCGAACGAGGTCTCGCAACGCCAGTCGGGGCGCGACCGAGAGGCGTCCGGCCACCCGCGACAGGATGCGGATCGTCGGCGGCCCGAGCAGGAGGCCGCCGAGGATGGTCGCCACGATCCCGACGATGATGAACACCGGCGTGTCTCGCCCGGACAGCACGAGCGATGCGATGCCGACCGCGATCAGCGCCGCGGCGAGGATCGCCGCATGGCGAGCGGGCCTCGGCTTCGGCGGACGTCCAGAGAGCGCGAGCACCACCGGAAGGCGGGCAACCGCGCGTCCCGGCCACCAGGCCGCTGCGGTCCCGCCGACGATCGCAAGGACCACGGTCAGCGCGATCCACGTCCACGGCAGGCTGAGGCGGTCGACACGATGGTCGATGCCCGACTCCAGGATCGGTGCGGCGAAGAGCCAGACCGCAAGACCGGCGATCGCCCCGAGCACCGCGGCGATCGATCCGACGGCGGCGCCGTGGATCACGAGTACGAGGCGGAGGTGCTTCTGGGTGGCGCCGACGGCGGCGAGCATGCCGAGCTGGCGGAGCCGCCGTTGAGCGACGACCGCGAAGGCCGCGGCTGCGATCAGGGAGGCCAACAGGAGGAAGACGGTGCCGACCGAGAACATCGCCAGCGTCTCCGCGGACTGATTCCCCGACCGACTCTCGGACCCGGTGAACGCGGAGGGACTTGTGCTTTTCCCTCCAGGCGCCGAGCCCATAAGCCAGGAGTCGATCGAGTCCTTGCTCGCGTCGACCAGAACCGTCACGTGGTCTGGCGTTCCCGCGGAGCTCGGCGAGACCAGAGCGAACTCGTCGCTCAGCTTGCGTGGGTTCTCGACGATCCCCACGACCGTCCGCTTGTGACCGTCGAGGGCCACCGTGTCTCCCATCCCGACCCGGAGGAGCTCCGCAGCCCCGTCGGTCAGTGCAACCTGGTTGGGCCCCTTCGGATAGCTGCCCCGGCGGAGCCCGAGCAGCCCGCTGGCGTAGGGGCCGTTCGGGTCTTGTGCGCGGAAGTCCAACGACTCGACGGTGCCGGGGACGAGCAGCGAGCGGTGCCGGATGACCTCGATCGTCCCGAAGAACTTCCTGGCGGAGGCAACCTCGGCCCAGAGCCGTTGCGGATGGGTTCCGTCGAACCGCAGGATGTATGAGGCCGAGCCGTGCTCGGCGTTGTCGGCCGGCGCGGTGTTGTAGACGATCGTGATGCTCGCGACCGCGGCCGCCACGGCGATCGTGAGGAGCACGACGATCAGTACCTGCTGCCGCCAGTCGCGCCGGAACATGCGCCGGGCCCACCGGATCACTGCACGGCGGGCGGCGATGCCGCCGTTGCTCGAGCCGCTCAGCGCCGGGGTGTGAGCGACCGAGCTCATGACCGGTCACCTCCCGCCACCAGCAGCGACTCGGGGCCCGCAAGCGCGGCCGTCTGGTCGACGATCTGACCATCGCGGATGAACACGACTCGGTCGGCCCAGGAGGCGAGCTGTGCCTCGTGGGTGACGACGACGCCGGCCACTCCTCGGTGCGTGGCGGCGCGCAACAGCCGCATCACACCCTCGCCGTTCACGGAGTCGAGCGCCCCCGTCGGCTCGTCGGCGAGCAGCAACCCGCGCTCGCCGACGATCGCGCGGGCGATCGCGACCCGCTGACGCTGGCCGCCCGACAGCTCGTCGGGGTAGTGATCCGCCCGGTCTGCGACGTCGAGCTCCCTCATCGCCGCGACAGCCGTCCTGCGCGCGGCTCTCGAGGAAACGCCGTCGAGCTCGAGCGGAAGGCTCACGTTCTCGAGTGCATTCAACCCGGGGAGGAGGTTGAAGTCCTGGAACACGTAGCCGATCGATCGGCGACGCAGCTTCGCCCGATCCGAGCGCGACGTGGTCGCGAGGTCGAACCCGTCTACGAGCACCTGACCGCTTGTCGGCTCCTCGAGGCTGCCCGCGATCGTCAAGAGCGTGCTCTTGCCGGAGCCGCTCGGGCCCATGATCGCCGCCAGCTCGCCCCGCTCGACCACGAGGTCGACCGCGTCGAGCGCGTGCACCTCGCTCGGCCCGGAGCCGTAGACCTTTGATACCTGGTGTAGTTCGAGTGCGCTCGTCATGGCGCGACCTCCATCGTGCGTGTTGGTTCGACAGGCACGTCGCCTGCCGGGGTCGGTGCTGGTGGTGGCAGCTGCTTCAATCGGACCTCTGCGGCATCGAGCCAGCGGACGATTCCTTCGAGCCGGAAGAGCTCGGCGTCGGCCACGAGCGCCAGCGGGACGTCGTGCTCCGCGGCCCCAGCCTTGATCTGCGTGTAGCGTTGCATGACCTCGACCACGTGGCGGCGGTGCGCTTGCAGGATCTCGTGGATGTCCGCGCCCGGGACTTCCAGGGCGACTAGCACCTTGATCACGAGCTCGTCGCGCGGGGGAGGAACGAGCTCGGGCGGGGTGCGCAGCCACTCGCCGAGCTCGCGCTCGCCGGTGGACGTGATCCGGTAGCGCTTCTGGGAGCGCTCGCCTTCCTCGCCGTCTGTCTGCACGAGCCCGTCGCGTTCGAGGCGCTGGAGGGTCGTGTAGACCTGGCCGACGTTGAGCGGCCAGACCTCGCCGGTCTTGGCTTCGAACTCGCTCTGCAGCCGCAGGCCGTACTTCGGCCCTTCGCTGAGCAGCGCAAGGAGGGCGTGGGGGACGCTCATGGATGGTTTTCCGATGTCTCCATACTGGGTATTATACTGAGTATGCAGCTCGTGCAAGTCGGCGCACCACACTCGAGCCGATCCACGATCGGGCTCGAGTGGATTCGTTGCCCTCGAGCTGGTTAGTGCGCAGGCCGGGGGGCAGCGGCGCCCTCGACCTGGAGCCGGGGCAGCCAGTCGAGCCAGCGGGGCAGGTACCAGTTCCAGCGCCCGAGCATGTGCATCGTGGCGGGAAGCAGCACCGAGCGGATGATCGTGGCGTCGATCAGCAGCGCGACGGCGACGCCGAAGCCCATCTGCTGGAACATGACGAGCTCGCCCGCAGCGAAGCCGGCGAAGACCGCGACGATGATCAGCGCGGCGCCGGTGATGATCCGCGCCGTCGAAGCGACGCCGAACGTGACCGCATCGGTCGTGTCTCCGGTCTCGTCGAAGCGCTCCCTGATCCGGCTGAGCAGGAACACCTGGTAGTCCATCGAGAGCCCGAAGAGGACCGAGAAGAGGAACAGCGGAACCCAGGCCTCGATCGTGTCGACGTGGTTGAAGCCCAGCAACCCGGAGGCGAAGCCGTCCTGGAAGACGAGGACGAGCAGGCCGTACGCGGCGCTGACCGAGAGCAGGTTCAAGACGACGGCCGTCCCGGCCACGACGACCGAGCGGAACACCACGGTGAGGAAGACGAGCGTCAGTCCGAGCACGAACGCGATCACCCACGGAGCCGGCCCGATGACCGAGTCGAAGTAGTCGATGTCCTCGGAGGTCGTCCCGCCGACGAGCACCTGAGCTTCCGTTCCCTCGAACGCCGCCGGCACTGTCGTCGACCGCAGATGCCGAACCGCGGAGACCGCCTCATCGCCGGCCGGGTCGCCCCGGACGGGAACCGAGAGCATCGCGACATTGCTGTTCGGCGAGCGTTCGATCCGGCCCGGCCCGAATTGCGGGTTGGACGCGAGCGTCGTGCGCAGTCGCACGAGCGCGCGCTCGGCGGACGGTTGATTCGTGGCGGAAGCCACGACGATCTCCACGGGGTCCGCAGTCGCGCCGGGGAAGTTGCGCTGAAGTGCCTCGAACCCCTGGCGTGCTTCGAAACGAGTGGGGAGCAGTGTCGGGCCGCTCGTACCGATGTGCATGCCGAAGATCGGCGATGCGGCCGCGAGCAGCAGGGCCACGGCGGCGCCGGCGGCGACCACCGGCCGCCGGAGGACGGCGCGAACGATCGCGCCCCAGAGGCGGCCCTCGGGATTGGCGGCTTCGAGCGAGCGCCTGCCGACAATCGGGATTCGCAGCCGGTCGATTCCGTCGCCGAGCAGCCCAAGGATGGCCGGCAGCAGCGTGGCCGAGGCGACGACGGAGACGATCCCGACGAGAATCGCGCCGACAGCGAGGCTGCGCATGATCGAGCTCGGCACGATGAACATGCCGAACATCGCGATGACGAACGTCGTGCCGCTGAAGAGCACGGCGCGGTTCGCGGTCATTGCGGACGCCGAGATCGCATCGAGCTTCTCGCGGCCTCGGCCTCGCTCCTCGCGAAAGCGCGAGACCACGAAGAGCGCGTAGTCGATCCCGAGCGCGAGCCCCATGCCGGTGAGCATGTTGACCACGAAGATCGAGAGGCTGAACGCGTGCCCGAGGACGGCGACAAAGGACAGCGCGACGACGATCGACGGCAATGCGATCAGCAGCGGGACGAGCCCCGCGACGACCGCTCCGAACACGAGGAGGAGGACGATCAGCGCGGCCGGGAGGCCGAACTGAAGCTCGCCTGACTGAAGGTCTTCCTCGGAGAGCTTGTTGAAGTCGTGGTTGACCGTCCGCTGGCCGGTGACCGTGGCCGCGAAGTCCGGGGTTGCGTTGCCACTCTTCACCGCGCTGATGACGTCGTCGATCCCCGAGGTGGACTCGTCCGGCATCGCGAACTGCACCAGCGTCGCGTGGCGATCCTTCGAGACGAGCGCAGCACCCTGGACACCGAGGTACGTGTGGACGCTCTCGACGTTCTTGGCTTCGCCCACCTGGCCGGCCAGGTTGCGGACGAAGGCCCGGTATCGCGGCGCGTCGACCGTGTAGCGCTCGGAACGGATGACTACGACGTCCGTCATCGCGGCGTTCGAGGCGGCCGGGAACGCGGCTTCGCGCACATCCTTCGCCCTCATCGACTGGGGGTTGTTCGTCGGGTTGCCCTCGGTGGTCAGAGCGCCGCCCAGCAGCGCGCCGATCGCGACCACGGCGACCAGCATCGCGGCGAGCCATGCCCCGATCGCCTTCCACGGGTTTCTCGCGCAGGCAAGCGCGAGCCTCTGGAGCCTCGTGAGCTTCATGCCTCCCCCTTCTGATTCCCCGACGGGTCGTCTGAGACCGCGGACATCGCCAGCTGCCCTTCCTCTGCTGCCCGTGCGTCGTCGAGTGCCTGGCTCGCCGCCAGGTAGCGCGCCCAGTTGATCGTGCTGGGATCGTCCGAGAACGCGAGCAGGGCCTGCCCGAACCGCGAGTACGCTCGCTCCTGCTGAGACGAGAGGGACATCGCCTGCATGCTGGGCCAGCCGGCCGCGCTCGGCGTCGTGGTCGTACCCGAAACCGATGCCTAATCTTTTGGACGCCTGCCCCTAGAACTTCCTTGGGCTCGCAGCGGTCCCTAGTCCACGAGCGCTCCGGCGAGCTGCGAGCGTGAGCTGATGCCCAGCTTGCGGTACACGTGCGAAAGGTGGACTTCGACCGTCTTCGGCGTGACGAAAAGAGCCTGCGCGATCTCGCGGTTGGTGGGACCTTCGGCCGCCATCTCTGCCACGCGGCGCTCGCTCGGGGTCAGTGACTCGACCCCGCTCAGGGCGATCCGGCGCGGACGAGCTCCGGTCGCAAGCAACTCGGCCTCGGCCCGTGCGGCCACGGGGCTCGCACCACAGATCGTCGCCAGCTCGACCGCCCTGCGCAGGTGCTCGCGCGCCTGTGCGTTGCGATTGGCACGGCGCAGGGCCACCCCGAGCTCGGTGCGGGCCTTGGCGTGCTCGAGCTTGGCCGGCGACTCGCAGAGCACCTCGACTGCCTCCCGCAGGAGCGCAAGCCCCTCGTTGCCGCCCTCGATCAGTCCCGCCGCCCGCAGTGCCGCGCCCAGCGCCCGCGGCGCACCCCAGGTGCGCGCCAGCTCCAGCTCCTCCTGGGCCAGTGGTCGCGCCTCGGCCCGGCGCCCGAGCTGCTGCAGCGTAAGCGCGGCATCCGAACGCCAGGGCATGAAGGCAGGATTCCGCCCACCGGTGGCCTCGAAATCACCGCCGGCGGCAAGCAGCGCCTCGAGCCCGCCCCTGACGTCGCCGCGCCGGATGCGGAGGCGTGCGCGGGTGCGGCGCAGGGCGTGGATGGGTGCGTCCTCGGGCGGTGCCTCTCCTTCGACCGCGGCCGGAAGCGCGTCCGCGGCCTCGTCGAGCCTGCCCTGCTCCATGAGAGCCTCGGCTAGGAGGTAGATGTACACATCCAGCAGACGCAGCCCGTACTCGCGACGAGCATTGAGAGCTTCGCGCGCCTCGGCTTCCGCTTCGGCGAGGTCTCCACGGAACAACAGCGCTTGTGAGCGAAAGGCTTTCACCGCGGCGAACTCGACTATCGATCCGCTGCGATGAGCCTCCGCGAGCGCGGCGTCGTACACGTCGAGCGCTTCGTCTTCGCTGGCCATCGCGAGCACGATCACCCCGCGGATGAAAGAGCCCCCCCGGGTCCCGGCGGTCATCAGCATCCCACCGGCCAGGGCACGGCGGGCAAGTGGCACGACGACAGCCGCGGGTGTGCCGGCGCGTGCGTCGTGGAAGGCAAGGAGCGCCAGCAGCATCTTCTCGCCGAGGCTCTCGTCACCGCCGCTCTCGCGTACCTGCTCGAGGCGTAGCGCGGCTCTCTCGTGGAACGGCGGATGGAAGAGCCCATTGCTGATCAGTCCTGCATCGAGGAGGCGCTCGAGCTCTGGATCGAAGCCGCCGAGCTGGTCGATCCCTTCGATGAAGACGCCGTCGGACTCGTCGAGGCGATGGAGGTGGAAGAGCTGGTTTCCGAGGAGGAGGGCTGCCTCGGCCTTCAGGAGGCGATCCTCGGTCAGCGCGTGTGCCTCCGCGAGATGCTCCGCGGCCGACTCGCCGTCGGTGAGTGCCTCGGCCCGGCCGAGCTCGAGCAGCAAGTCGACGCGCTCGGGATCGGGAGGAGGCTCGGCGAGCGCGCGCCGGAGATAGGCGACCGCGCTCCCAGCCGCACCTCGACTCGATGCGCTCCGGGCCGCGTCGCGGAGCGCCGCGACGGCCTCTGCGTCGAGGGGCGGTGGGACGAGTAGCAGGTGCGCGGCGATTCGCTCCGGCTCCGCGTGCGTCTCGGCCAGAATGCGAGCGGCGCGCGCGTGGGCGGCGTCTCGCTCGTGAGGAGGGAGCGTGTCGACTAGAGCCGCGTGCAGGAGCGGGTGGACGAACCCGAGCGGTAGCTTCGCGCGCAGGACGTCGACTCGAGTGAGGTCGGTCATTGCCTGCGAAACCGCTTGCTCGTCGAGCTCGGCGAGTGCGGCCGCATGGCGAGGGTCGACATCGTCGCCGAGAATCGCGACCGCCTGTGCCAGCCTGGTCGCCTCAGGAGGAAGGCGAGAGAGGCGGGCCGAAAGCGTACGGGAGCCTGCATGTGCCGCGAGCTCGTGGAGGCGCGGGATGCTGTCGCCGACCGGAGCGAGGTTCTCGGCGAGCACGCCGTTTCGAAGCTCTCGCAACAGCAGTGGATTACCTCCGGTGATCTGGTGGCAGGCTGCGCAGAACCCGTCGTCGGCGTCCCGGGAGAGGGTCTCCCGGAGGAGCCGCGCGACCGCATCGACGCTCAAAGGCGCGGGCCGAACGACGGTCGCCAGGGGATCTGCGATGACTTGCCCGAGGACGGCGGCGTCGGCTCCTTGCTCTCCCGAGCGTACACCGACCACGATCAGGAGCTCGAGGGTCTCCGCCCGGGGCAGGAGGTAGGCGAGCCAGCGCAGGGACGGCAGGTCGCACCAGTGCAGGTCGTCGATCACGATCAGGAGTGGGCGGCGAACTGCCACGTTCGCCGCGAGCCAGTAGAGGCCGTGCAGCATGGCCAACGAGACGTCGGGAGGAGCCTCGGCGTCGAACTTGGCCGGCTCGAACAACGGTGACGCCAGCTTTGCGGCTCCGGACAACAGCTCCGCTCGCTGATCGTCCCTGGAGTTGAAGACGAACGGCTCGAAGAGCTGCCGGACGACCCCGAAGGCGAACGTCCGCTCGAGCTCGGAGCCTCGCGCGCCGAGGACCTCCATCCCCGCGTCCCGCGCCCGGGCTCGAGCTTCGAGGATGAGAGACGTCTTGCCGATCCCGGGCGGCCCCTCGATCGCGAGCAATCGCTCGCGGTCGGAGGCGCCGATCAGCCGCTCGACGGCCGCGAGCTCGTCGTCCCGTTCCAGGAGGTCGGGAGGTAATGGAAGCGGCGCCGTCTCGAGCTGGTCGCCGCGGTTCTCCGAGACGCTGTTCATTCGCCTGCCTGCCGCCAACAGTCTATGGCGACCCGTCAGTCGGACGGATCAGGTGACCCGGTCTCCGAGCTCGTCGAGGACGGCCCTGGCCTCGATGAGATCCAGCGCGTCGAAGCCCTCTGTGAACGTCTCGTAGACCTCACGCAGCAGATCGCCATCGGCGCGCGTCTCCGACGTTCCCGAGCTGCGGGCCAACCTCACCGCCGCGTGGAGCTGGGGCATGCGCAGTCCGAATCCTCGAGCGACGTCCAATGCGCTGCGGAAGGAGTGCTCGGCGCCGTCCTTCCGTCCAAGGCCGAGGAGCAGGTCGCCCTTCAGAACCGCGAACTCCGGATAGGCGATGTTGGCCTCGCCGCCCAACTCGATTGCCAGGTCGACGGCATCCAGGCCCTCCGCCGCCCGGCCGGCGAGCGCGGCCGCTCCGGCCTTGACGGAGTGGAGAATCGGCCAGAAGACCGGCGGAGTGTCGAGCCCTTGATAGCGCGCGATGCCGAGGTCGGTCCGCTCGAGGCCTTCCGCGACACGGCCGAGGCCGACCATTGCGGCGCCCTGGAGCGCGCACGCAAGTGCCTTCCATACCTGGTAGTCGTGCTCCTCGGCCACCTCGAGGGCGCCGCTCGACCGGTCGTGGGCGAGCTCGAAGTCGCGCCGCCAGAGATCGAGCAAGGCGACGTGAAAGAGCGCGTAGGCGAGCGTGAAGGGGTGGTTCAGGCGGCGTGCCAGGTCGATGCCGTCCGTCGCGAGCTCACGAGAGCTGTCGGGGTAGCCCTGGAGCCACCGCAGAACCGCCGACGCCGTGTGCGCCACCACTCCGGGGCTCGCGCCGACGTGAAGGCCACCGGATCCATGCTCCTGGGGATCGAATCGGGCGAGCGCCAGCTCGAGGTGGTCGAGTCCCCCGGGAACGTCTCCGAGGAAGGCGAGGCTCGAGCCGAGCACGACGTGCCCTTCCACTTCGAGGCCTCGGTCGTTCTCGTGATCGGCGATCTCGAGCAGCTCGCGACCCACGGCCGCTGCGCGATCGAACTCGCCCCGGTAGAGGTGGAACGTGGCGAGACTGCGCAGCACGGGGAAGCGGTTCGGCACCTCTCCCACCGCATCGGACAACTCGAGGGCGCGCGCGTATGCCTGCTCCACCTCTTCGGTGTAGCCCCGGATCGCCATCAGGCCCCGCGCGAGGCTCGTGCGCAGCATGATCTCCTCGTGCGTCCGTTCCGGGGTGGGCGGGACCGTCGCGAGGACCCGGAGCAGGTCG
>JBKPAM010000100.1:0-6291 GCA_046726435.1 Actinomycetota bacterium | reverse complement strand
AGTCGCGAAGAGACCCGGACCTCCGAGCCCGCGACGCGGCCGAACACCGACGTGCGGCTGGACCGCGTGACGAAGCGCTTCGACGACGTCACCGCGGTCGACAACGTCTCGCTCGAAATCGAGCATGGCAGCTTCTTCGCGCTGCTCGGGCCGTCCGGCTGCGGCAAGACGACGACGCTGCGCATGATCGGCGGCTTCGAGGAGCCGACCGCGGGGACGATCTACCTCGGCGACGAGCCAGTCACTGGGAAGCCGCCGTACAAGCGCGACGTCAACACTGTCTTCCAGTCCTACGCGCTCTTTCCGCACCTGAGCATCTTCGAGAACGTCGCCTTCGGCCTCCGCCGCAAGGGCGTGCGCAAGGGCGATGTTCGCGGCCGCGTGACGGAGATCCTCAGGCTGGTCGGCCTCTCAGGCATGGAGAAGCGCAAGCCGCGGCAGCTCTCGGGCGGCCAGCAGCAGCGGGTCGCCCTCGCGCGCGCGCTCGTGAACAAGCCACGCGTCCTCCTGCTCGACGAGCCGCTCGGCGCCCTCGACCTCAAGCTCCGCAAGCAGATGCAGCTCGAGCTGAAGGCGATCCAGCACGACGTCGGCATCACCTTCGTCCACGTCACGCACGACCAGGAAGAGGCCATGACGATGGCCGACCGGATCGCCGTCATGGACCAGGGCCACGTCGAGCAGCTCGGACCGCCGGAGGAGCTGTACGAGCGGCCTGCCACGGCGTTCGTGGCCGGCTTTCTCGGCGTCTCGAACCTGCTCTTCGGAATCGTCGAGGGTCCCGATGCTGTCCGCCTCGCCGAGGGGACGCTCGTGCAGGCGCAGGTAGACGGGAAGAGCGGGCCGGTGGCGGCCGGAGTTCGGCCCGAGAAGATCACCCTTGGCGAAGGCGGCGGACAGAACCGGCTTCCGGGCAAGGTCGCCGAGACCGCCTACATCGGCGTCGCTACGCAGCTCGTCGTCGATACGCCGGCAGGCACGGTGCAAGTGTTTGCGCAAAACATCGACTCCGGCAACCGGATTCCGGTGGCGGGCTCGAACGTCACATTGAGCTGGAGTCCCGAGTCGACCTTCGTCGTCGAGCGAGGAGAGGAGATGTCGGAATGAACGAGGAGATTACCCGCGCTGAGCTCCTGCGCCGTGGAGCGGCGGGGGCCGCAATGCTGTCGGTGCCGGGTCTGCTCGCGGCCTGCGGCGGAGGCGGAGGCGGAGGCGGCGGCGGCGCCGGCGGCACGTCGACCGAAGAGTTGAAGAAGGTCATGAACTTCGCGAACTGGCCGTACTACATCGACACGCCGCAGACGCTCAAAGCCGCCGGCATTAACAAGCCGACGACACTGAAGCAGTTCGAGAAGAAGACCGGGATCAAGGTCAACTACTACGAGGAGGTCAACGACAACCCCGGGTACTTCGCCAAGGTGCAGGGACGGCTCTCGAAGGGCCAGGGAATCGGCCGCGACATCATCGTCTCGACCGACAACGACCGCTTCCTCGCCGAATACATCGACAACAAATGGGCGCAGAAGCTCGACAAGAACCTGATCCCGAACATCAAGAACCTCATCCCGGCGCAGCAGCATCCTCCGTTCGATCCCACCCGCGACTACTCGCTCCCCTGGGCCTCCGGCATGGACGGCATCGCCTGGAACGACAAGGTCACCGACCCGGTCACCTCCGTCAGGCAGCTCTTCGAGGATCCGAAGCTGAAGGGCAGGGTCGGCGTCTGGAACTCGATGGGCGACACCCTCGGGCTCGTCATGCTCGAGAACGGCGACGATCCCGCCAAGGTGACCGACGCGTCGTTCAACCGGGCCATCGCGCGGGTCCAGAAGGCTGTCAACTCGGGCCAGATCCGCAGGTTCTACGGCAACGACTACGCACCGGTCCTGGCAAAAGGGGACCTCGCGGCGACCATGGCGTGGTCCGGCGATATCGCCAATCTCGCCGACCCGCACTGCCACTGGGCCGTCACCCCGCACGGCGGGATCATCTGGACCGACAACATGATCATCCCGCTCGGAGGGAGCGTGCCGACGGCGTCGACGTACATGAACTTCATGTACGGCCCGATGATCTCCGCGCAGTGGGCCCTCGGGGCGAACTACATCTCGTCGGTGAAAGACGTGAAGCAAGATGCGGTGAAGCTCGATCCCAAGGCCGCTTCGAACGACCTGACCTTCCCGAGCGACAAGACCCTCTCGCAGATGCATCAGAACGACCCGGCGATGCTGACGAACCCCAACTACAACAAGAAGTGGCTCGCGGTTCAGGGGCAGTAGAGCTTCTTGGGCGCTTTCCTCCATCGACACAAGGGCCTCACGCCCTACCTGCTCCTAGCCCCGGGGATGCTGTGGCTCGCGATCTTCTTCGTCGTGCCGATGGTCTTCCTGGGCTACCAATCGCTCCAGTCGGGCCTCTTCCCCCACTTCCAGTTCACGTGGGAGTGGTCGAACTTCTCGTCCGCCCTCTCGGGCTACCACACGCAGCTCATCCGCTCCTTCATCTACGCGGGCATCGCGACGCTCGCGTGCCTCGTTCTCGCCTACCCGCTTGCGTACTGGATCGCGTTCCGGGCCGGACCATGGCGGAACCTCTTCCTGCTCTTCATCGTCGCCCCGTTCTTCGTCACCTACCTCGTACGGACGCTCGCCTGGCTCAACATCCTCGCCGACGAGGGGCCGGTCGTCCGCATCCTGCGCGACGTCCACGTGCTCGGGCCGGACGGCAGGCTGCTGGCGACGACCTTCGCCGTCGTCGCGGGCATCACCTACAACTTCTTCCCCTTCATGGCGCTGCCGCTCTACGTCTCGCTCGAGCAGATCGACCCTCGGCTCCTCGAGGCGTCGAAGGACCTCTACGCGTCCTCGATGCAGGCCTTCCTGAGAGTGACAGTGCCGCTTTCGATGCCCGGAATCGTTGCGGGCACGCTGCTGACGTTCATCCCGGCCGCCGGAGACTTCATCAACGCCGCGCTGCTCGGGACGCCCAACCAGGCGATGATCGGGAACGTCATCCAGGCGAAGTTCCTGGAGTCGCTCGACTACCCGACCGCTGCCTCGCTGTCCTTCATCCTCATGGGAACGATCATGGTCGTGTTGCTCGTCTACGCCTGGATCGTCGGCTCGGAGAAGCTGACGGGATGACGACGGCGGCCGAGACGCTGCCGCGCCCGGCGCGCGCGAGCTTCGCGAGCCGCGCGTGGCGATTCGTCGCGCGGCATTCGCTGACCGCGTACGCACTCCTCATGGTCGCGTACCTGATGCTCCCGATCGTGGTCGTGATCCTCTTCTCGTTCAATCACCCGACCGGTCGGTTCAACTACGTCTGGAACAAGTTCACGTTCGACAACTGGCTCCACTGGAACTCCGTCCTCGGAATCCAGGGTGCCCTCGAGAAGTCGCTCGAGGTCGCAACGCTCGCGACCCTTGTCGCGACCGCGCTCGGGACGATGATCGCGCTCGCGATCGTGCGCCACCGCTTCGTCGGCCGGGGGACGACGAACGTCCTGGTCTTCCTCCCGATGTCGACGCCGGAGATCGTCATGGGCTCCTCGCTCCTGACCCTCTTCCTGAACGATCGGAACACGATCCAGCTCGGGTTCTGGACGATCTTCATCGCCCACGTGATGTTCATCATCAGCTTCGTCGTCGTCACGGTGAAAGCGCGCCTGATCGGGTTCGACAGACACCTGGAAGAAGCGGCAATGGATCTCGGCGCGAACGAGTGGACGACGTTCCAAAAGGTGACGCTGCCGCTCCTCGCTCCCGCGATCCTCGCCGCCGGCCTCCTGGGCTTCGCGCTCTCGATCGACGACTTCGTGATCACCTACCTCAACGCAGGGCCCGTACAGACGTTTCCGATCTTCGTCTGGGGGATCGCGAGGGTGGCCGTGCCGCCGCAGGTGAATGTCGTGGCAAGCGCGATCTTCCTCGTGGCGATCGCCCTGGGCCTCGCGAATGTCATCTGGCAGTACCGCGCCGCCAAGTCGAGCCGAGGAGAGGGATGACGACAGTCGCCCCGGGCCTCTCGCCCGCGGAGCTGCAGCGGGCCGCGCGCGACCACCTCTGGCTCCACTTCACGCGCATGGGCGCGTACGCGGGCTCGGAGGTGCCGGTGATCGTCCGCGGCGAGGGCTGTTACCTCGAGGACGCGAACGGCAAGCGCTACCTCGACGCGCTGGCGGGTCTGTTCGCGGTGCAGATCGGGTACTCGTACGGCGACGAGGTGGGCGAGGCCGCGGCGGCGCAGATGCGCGAGCTGCCCTTCTACACGAACTGGTCGTACGCGCACCCGCGCGCGATCGAGCTCGCGGCCGAGCTGGCGAGGTTCGCTCCCGGCGACCTGAACCGCGTCTTCTTCGTCTCGGGTGGCTCGGAGGCGATCGAGTCGGCCTGGAAGCTCGCACGGCAGTTCCACCAGGCGCGGGGCGAGCGGCGCTGGAAGGCGATCGCCCGCCGGACGGCCTACCACGGCACGACGATGGGCGCGCTCTCGATCAACGGCATCGCATCGCTGCGGGCGCCCTTCGAGCCGCTGGTGCCCGACGTCGTGCACGTGCGGAACACGAACCGCTACCGCCGGCCGGCGGACGAGACCGAGGAGGGGCTCACCGCGTTCCTGCTCGACGACCTGGAGTCGGCGATCCTCGCGGCCGGGCCCGAGACCGTCGCGCTCGTGGTGATGGAGCCGGTGCAGAACGCGGGCGGAGCGCTCACGCCGCCGGCCGGCTACTGGCGCGGCGTGCGCGAGATCTGCGACCGCTACCAGATCCTCCTGTGCGCGGACGAGGTGATCACGGCGTTTGGCCGCCTCGGCGCGTGGTTCGGCTCCGACCTCTACGACATCCGGCCGGACCTCGTCACCTGTGCGAAAGGGCTCTCGTCGGCGTACGCGGCAATCGGGGCGGTGATCGCCGCCGACCACGTGATCGAGCCGTTCCTCGGCGAGAAGCAGATGTACGCGCACGGGATCACGTTCGGCGGCCACCCGGTGCAGGCCGCGATCGCGCTCAAGAACCTCGAGATCATGCAGCGCGAGAGGATTGTCGAGGGCGTGCGCGACCGCGAGGACGCGTTCCGCTCCACGCTGGCGCAGCTGCTCGACCTGCCGATCGTGGGCGACCTGCGCGGCCGCGGCTACTTCTGGGCGCTCGAGCTCGTGCGCGACAAGGAGACGAAGGCCGGGTTCTCCGATGAGGAGTCCGAAACGCTCCTGCGCGGCTTCCTCTCGCCGCGGTTCTTCGAGAAGGGCCTGATCTGCCGCTCCGACGACCGAGGCGATGCCGTCGTTCAGATCTCCCCGCCGCTCGTGGCCGGGCAGGCGGAGTTCGACCGGATCGCCGGGATCCTCGGCGACGTGCTCGCGGAGGCCTGGCAGCGGATCTAGGTTCGGTCTGGTGGCAGGAGGAGGCGCTCGCCGCCGGGCTCGGCGGTGAGCCCGCGCCGCGGCTGGAAGGCGATGCGGAGGCAGACGTCGCGATCGTCGGTGGCGGCTACACGGGGCTTTGGACGGCGCTCGCGCTGAAGGAGCGCGATCCGGGGCTCGACGTCGTCGTGCTCGAGGCGGACGAGTGTGGTCGAGGGCCGAGCGGGCGCAACGGCGGCTTTGTGCACGGCTACTGGAGCCATCTGGCGCGGTTGCGTGACCGCCTCGGCGATGCGGGGGCGCTCGCCGTGGCCCGGGCGTCCGAGGCGATCGTTCCAGGGGTGCGGGGCTTCTGCGAGGCGGAGGGCGCGGACGTCTGGTTCCGCGAGGGCGGCCTCCTGCGTGTCTCGGCGGCGCCGGCTCAGGACGCCTCGGTCGAGCGCCAGGTCGCCGCCGCACGTGAGCTCCGTGTCCCAGAGGAGGCGGTCGGGCTGTCCGCGGAGGAGCTCGCCGAGCGGATCCGGTCCCCGCGCTTCCGCAAGGGCGTGTTCGTCCGCGACTGCGCGACGGTGCAGCCCGCCCGGCTTGCGCTGGCGCTGCGGCGGGCGGCGCTCCGCTCGGTGCGGCTGCACGAGCACACGCGCGTGAAGCTGGTGCGCGACGGGGTTGTGGAGACCGACCGCGGGCGGGTCCTGGCGAGGGAGATCGTGGTCGCGGTGAACGCGGTCGCGGCCGGGTGGAAGCCGTTGCGCGGCCGCCTGACGGTCTTCGGCAGCTACGTCGTGCTGACCGAGCCGGTGCCCGAGCTATCGGAGCTGATCGGTTGGGGAGGCGGTGAGGCGGTGATCGACGGACGCATGTTCCTGCACTACTTCCGCGCGACTCGAGATGGGCGGGTGCTGATGGGCAGCGGCTCGGGCCCGATCG
>JBKPAM010000099.1:0-3666 GCA_046726435.1 Actinomycetota bacterium | reverse complement strand
CCGTAGTAACCCATCAGAAACTCGACCCCGCGGGCCCCGGTCGAATAGGTCTGGTAGACGGCCCCGTCGTCGAGGACGAAGGCGCTGAAGCCCTGGCGCTCGGTTAGGTACCCGACGAGGTCGGTTCCGCTATCGCTCGCGTTGCGGCCGGCGATCGGCGGCAGCTGTTCGAGCATCGGCGTGACCCACTCGCGCGTCTGCTCTTCGCTGCTCGAGAACCCGAGATCGACGTTGAACTCGCTGTGGGCCGACGACACCCAGGGAAAAACCCACCCCATGCGACGCTTGTACGCGTGCAGCTTCCCCAGCGGGGCCTGAGAGACGAAGACCATGGTCAGGTCGCGCGCGTGCAGGTGCGGGACGACGCCATTGACACTGTCCGCGATCGATGAGCACGTAGTGCAGCCTGCCTCATAGCTGGGGCCGAACATGAAGTGGTAGACGAGCAGGTGGCTACGTCCGTCGAAGAGCTCCGCAAGCGTGCGCGTGCCGTCGTCGGTGTCGAAGCGGTACTCCTTCTCGACCCGCACCCAGGGCAGCTCGCGCCGCTGGCGCGCCAGCTCGTCGCCGAGCCTCGTGTACTTCTTCTCGGCCTCCAGCAGCTCCTGCCGGGCGGCGAGCCACTCTTCATGGGTTCCGATCTTCTGGTCGGGCATCTGCACTCTCCTTCTTTGGTGGGGCGACCTAGCGGCGTGTGCCCGATGAGAACGTGGCTCAGCTCGGCGGCTGGGCGCGCCTGATCGGTGCCACCGTCTGCACGGGGTCGTTGGTCAGGAAGTCCAGCACGAGCTCGTTCACCAGCTGCGGCTTCTCCTGGGTGAGGAAGTGCGACGTGCCGGGCACGATCGCAAGCTCCGCGTTCGGCAGCGCGTCGTACATCTCGACAGCGTGCGCAGGGGTCATCAGGTCATCGTCGGAGAACACTACGAGCGACCGCTGCGTGACCTTGGCGAGGTCGGGGGCCTGAAGGTTCGGCTCGACCGCGGCCATCTCGCCGACCTTGGTCGCCACCACCTTGAAGTGGTCCGCGCCGTCGGGTGACACCTCGCCGTAGGCCGGGCCGAGGAACTGCGCGAGCTCGTCGACGTTCCACTCCAGGTCCGGAACCGCCTCGCCGCTCTTGTTGAACCCGCCGCTGATCAGGACGAGCCGCTTCACCAGCTCCGGCCGCTTCATCGCCACCAGCATCGCGACGAATGCTCCGTCGCTGTGCCCTACGAGGTCGGCCGGCCGGCCGACCACCGCCTCGAGGAACGCGATCGTGTCGTCCGCCATCAGCTGGTAGCTGATCGGCCCGGGCACGTCCGCGGTGTGGCCGTGCCCGCGCCGCTCCGGCGTGTAGACGTGGAACCGCTCGGCGAGCGCCTCGAGGTTCGGCTCGAAGAAGCGCGCGTCCACCAGGCCGCCGTGCATCAGCACCAGCGGGTCGCCGGAGCCGTGCTCGTCGTACCAGGTCTTTACCGCACCGAGCTGTACGTACTCCGCCATATCCGATGCTTCGCCGTGGTGTCAGAACGATTCATCGCGGCTTACCGGCGTCGATCCAGCTCTGAAGGGTGTCGACTTGTTCTTTGGGCCACGCGCCGTCACAGGGCATCGTGCCGGCGCGAACCCGGGCGAGGATGTCGTCGGCGTGGTCGTTGACGTCGTCGTACGACCAGAGGTCGAACGCGAACTGCATCGACTGCCGGTCGCGGGGCCGAAACATCGTCTTGATCTGTTCTTCGTAGCTGATCGGCTGCATCTGCGTGGCTCCTTCCCGGTCGGGTGGTGAGGTGGCAGGCGAAGGCACGGCGCCAAAGCGACTCACGGCACCCCAGTCGCCGAAGTGCGCAGCCAGCGAGTCGGCGACGCCCGTGAGCGCTTGCCCGACCGGGGTGAGTTGATCCGCGACGGGGTCGGGCGCAGTCTCTCCCACGCGGGTGCAGTAGTTGGCTGCGTCGCGGAGGCGCTCTTCGAGCAGCGCCCACGCGGCCTCGCGGTGGGGCAGCAGGTAGTCGCTCTCGTAGAACAGCTCGAAGCTCGGGCCGGCGTTCAGGCCCGCGTGGTCAGGACCGACTGGAAGCGTCGTGAGCAGGTCGCCGAGCGGTTTGATCGCTCCGAGCATCAGCGCCAGCGCCGAGTTGGCGAGCGTGGCGAGCTGGGCGTCCGTCTCATCGGTGTGGGCGAAGAAGCGCTCCAACATCTGGAGCAGGATCTCGTAGCTCACGTTGAAGAGATCGCCGCAGCCGGACGTGACCCGGTCGCCGATCCGCGGCACCGACTCGTCGTGTTCGCAGGTGCGGACCGTTGCGAAGATGACTGGCCGAGCCGGCTGGAAGTCGGGGTTGGTGGCGGTCAGCTGCCGGTACTCGTCGAGAATCCGGACGAACTGCCCAAAATGTGCGTGCTGCCAATGGCCGCGCGCCCCCTCGCCCTGTTCGAGGATCGTGTCGATCGCTTGCTGCGCCGACGCGAGATCCGTGACCGCTACGAGCTCGGGCCAGTGGAAGTGTGCGCTCGTCGCTTGCGCACGCGAAGGACCGACGAACAGGTTTCGCTCGCCGAATCTCTCCGCCAGATGCCCGACCCCCTGCTCGATCGAGCGGTAGAGATGTCCCACGGTCGCGAAATCCTGCCCCCTCGGCACGATGTCGCCCTCGGCCATCAACGGCACTGCGTCGTGGACAGGCGCGTCGATTCCCTCCGCGCCTGCCAGCTCCATACCCTCGGGGCGCTCGAGGAACATGAAGTGCCGTAGCGCCGGCTCACCGAACGGCACCAGGGTGAGGTTCACGCCGGCCGGATAGTGATGCGCCGGCGCGGGCAGATTTGGGCGGGCGAAGTGTGGAGCCGCGCCGATCGCCGACAGCAGGTTCTGCACCAGCGCAAGGTGGAGCATCTCCTCGGTCGCGACGTGGGAGATGACCTGCCGCCACCTGAGCACTGCCTCGAGCTCGTCGGCGGTGAGCCCCTCGTCCTCGCCCTGTTTGAGCGAGGAGGCGGCGAACAGGTACTGACACATGATGCCGTGCTCGAGCTCCGCCGCCTCGCACAGCATGTAGATCAACGCCTCGCGATGCTCGATGACGAACGGCGCCTCAGGCGCCGCGAGCCCGCCGCGCGAGGCTATGACCTCAGCAAGCCTTCCCTGTCCGGAAGCCGCGGCCTGCTCGTTGGCTTCTGACGTCATAGTCTCGCTAGTCGCTGTTCTCGCACACGTGTGTGCGACGGAAACTAGCGGACGTCCCCTCAGACATCGGACTAGATCCCGAGCGCGGCGATCACCAGGCGAGCGACCTTTGCGCCCGAGTATTGCTGCTGGCCGGTGATCAGGCGCCCGTCCCGGACGGCGAAGTCCCTGAAGAGACCGCCCTGGATGTAATTTGCCCCACGTTTCCGCAACTCATCCTCGATCCGGTAGGGCATGACCTTCTGCCCCACCGCCCGGTCGACGTAGTCCTCCTCGACGTTCGCAAATCCGGTCACCGTCTTGCCCTCGACGAGGTAGGAGCCATCGGAGAGCTGCACGTCGATTAGCGCGGCGACCCCGTGGCAGAGGACTGCGGTCGGCTTCTCTGCCTCGTAGAAGGCGGCGATCGCCCGCTTCAGGTCCTCGTTCTGTCGGAACTGGAACATCGGCGCGTTTCCACCGCAGACGACGAGCGCGTCGAACTCGTCCGGGTC
>JBKPAM010000098.1:0-10866 GCA_046726435.1 Actinomycetota bacterium | reverse complement strand
AAGGTCGAACTGATCATGGACGTCATCCCCGGCGAGGAGCCGAGCAGCGGGCCGAACTACTACAACTTCGACCCGAGCGTCGCCTACACGTTCCATGTCGACAACGACAAGGACGGCAAGGCGGACGACGTCGAGTTCGAGTTCCGCTTCAAGAGCGAGATCCGCGGCGCCGTCAACGCGCTGGGGCTGCCGCTCTCGTACGTCGGCGGCGTGCCTCCGGCGGCGGGCGCGGTGATCCCACCGATCACGTCGCTCGACTCGCCGGGCCTCGGGCTACGGCAGCACTACACGATCACGATGATCAAGGACGGTCACCGCACCGTGCTCTCGCCGATGACGGACAAGATCGCCGTGCCGTCGAACGTGGGGCCGCGGACGATGCCGAGCTACGACGCGCTCGCGGCCCAGGGCATGTATGACCTGGGCGGCGGGATCCGCGTCTTCGCGGGGCAGCGCGACGATCCGTTCTTCATCGACCTCGGCGCGGCGTTCGACACGCTCAACCTGCGTTCGCCGGCGACCGACATGCTGTCCGGCTTCAACGTCAACACGATCGCGCTCGAGCTGCCTGCGAGCATGCTCACGCAGGACCAGCAGGGCGCCGATCAGACGGCCCAGCCCCTGCTCGGCGCGTACGCCAGCACCAGCAGGCCCAAGGTGACCGTCGACGGTGAGGGCAAGGGCAGGAGGATGGTTCAGGTCCAGCGGCTCGCGAACCCGCTCGTCAACGAGCTGATCATCGGCACGAAGGACAAGGACCGCTGGAACTCCCTCGACCCCTCGCAGGAGTCCCGGTTCCTCGACTACTACGAGAACCCGAGGCTGGCACTTGCGCTCTCGCTCGTCTTCGGCGGGCCGGTGCCCGCGACTCCGCGGTTCGACCTCGAGAACGCGTTGCTCAAGTACGGCCCGAGTGACCGGAGGTTCTCCGAGCTTCTCCGGCTGAACGTCAACTCGGCGCCGGGCGCGACCTGGCCGAACGGTCGGAAGCCGTTCGACGACGTCACGGACACGGCGATTCAGGTCGTCGGTGGGCCGGCGTTCGCCGGTGCAGGTGACGGCGTCAGCGTCAACGACAAGGTGCTTCCGAACGTCTTCCCGTTCGAGGCATCGCCCTGGGACGGCCGCAACCGGGTGCACCAGAACCCGTGAGACGGCGACGGTTGATCGCGATGGTGGCGGTGGCGGTGGTCGCCGCCACCGCCGCCCTGCTCGGCGGCATCCTCCGGGGGTCCCACTCCGGGGGCGCGCGCGCCGCGCTCCAGGCGACTCGCAGCGGAGACGTCGCAGGGCAGAGCGGCTTCGCCGTCGGCGACACGACCGCCTTGGTCGCCGACCTTCAGGCGCAACTGCAGGCGAACCCCCGCGATGCGCACGGCTATGCGCTGCTCGGGCTCGCGTACCAGCAACGGGCTCGCGAGACGGGCGACCCGACCTACTACACGAAGTCCGACGGAGCTCTTCATCGCGCGCTGGCACTGGCGCCGGGCGACCTGCTCGCGACCGGCGGACTCGGCTCGCTCGCACTCTCGCGCCACCGGTTCCGTGAGGCGCTCACGCTCGGCAAGCGGGCTCTCCGCCTCTCCCCGGCGACCGCGCGGACGTACGGCGTCGTGGGCGACGCGCTGGTCGAGCTGGGCCGCTACGAGGAGGCGTTTCGTGCCTTCGACACGATGGCGAGGCTCAAGCCCGGGCTCGCGGCCTACGCACGAGTCTCGTACGCCCGCGAGCTTCTCGGCCGGCCACAGGCAGCCATCGCCGCGATGCGGCTCGCCGTGGAGGCTGCCGCCGACCAGCCCGAGGCGACCGCCTGGACCCGCGTGCAACTGGGCAAGCTGTACTGGTCGATCGGGCGCCTGGCGGCGGCCGAGCAGCAGTATCGGGCGGCCCTCGCTGCGTTTCCGAGCTACGTCTACGCGCTCGATGCTCTGGCCCAGGTACACGCCGCCCGCGGCCACCTCGGCGCGGCGATCGCGCTCGAGAGGCGTGCGGTCGACGCGATCCCGCTGCCGCAGTTCGTCGCAGCGCTCGGCGACCTCTACCGCGCCCAGGGGCGCCCGGGGCTCGCTCGGCGGCAGTTCGAGCTGATCGGCCTGATCGAGCGGCTGCTCACGGCCAACGGCGTCCGGACCGACCTCGAGACGGCGCTCTTCGACGTCGACCACGGCATCCGACTACCCCACGCGCTCGAGCTCGCGCGGAGCGCTCGCACTCTGAGGCCGAGCATCGACGGAGACGACGTGCTCGCCTGGGCTCTCGCGCGGAACGGCCGGTGCGACGAGGCGCTGGTCTACTCGAAACGAGCCCTGCGTCTCGGCACGCAGGATGCGCTCAAGCTCTTCCACCGCGGCATGATCGAGCGTTGCCTCGGCCACGCCGACTCGGGCAAGAGCTACCTGAGTCGCGCGCTGGCGCTCAACCCGCACTTCTCGATTGTCTGGTCTCCCGTCGCCAGGAGGGCCCTGCGATGAAGCGGCTTGCGCTCATCACTGCAGCGGTCGCGGCGCTCGCGCTCCCGGCGTTGGCGGCGGCACATCCGCTCGGGAACTTCACGATCAACCGCTTCAGCCGCGTCGAGGTCTCGGGGCCGCGGCTCTACGTCCGCTACGTCTTGGACATGGCCGAGATCCCAACCTTCCAGGCGGGCCGGATCGACACGCGTGCGTACGCGAAGCGCATCGCCCACAACGCACGCCTCGCCGTGGGCGGACGGCCGGCGGCGCTCGCACCGGTGCGCACTGCGCTCGCGCACCCGCGCGGCGCCGGAGGCCTCCACACGACGCGGCTGGAGGTCGTCCTCGCAGGGCCGGTCCTACCGGGGCGGGTCTCTGTTTCCTATCATGACAACAACTATAGAGACCGCATCGGCTGGAAGGAGATCGTGGTCGGCGAAGCGGCTCCGAGCTCGAGCCACGAGCTCCGCGCCTACCCGAAGAACCTCCTGCAGAGCCCGCTCGACACGACCTCGGTCGAGACGACCCTCGAACCGCACAGCGGCCCCGACGTCGCGCCGCGGCTCTCGAGCGGCGCGAGCCTGCAGGCACCGGATCGCGTCGCGGACGCGGGCTTCGCGTCGCTCGTCGGCCGGTCGGACCTGAGCGCACTCGTGATCCTGGCCTCGGTCGCGGCGGCCCTCTTCTGGGGAACGGCGCACGCCCTCTCGCCGGGCCACGGCAAGACGATCGTCACGGCCTACCTCGTCGGCCAGCGCGGCAGGCCGCGGCATGCGGCGGCCCTCGGCCTCATCGTCACGATCACGCACACGATCGGCGTCTTCGCCCTGGGTCTGGTCACGCTCGCGCTGTCGCAGTTCGTCGTCCCGGACCGCCTGTACCCGTGGCTCAACCTCGTTTCGGGCGCCCTCGTCTTCGCGATCGGAGCCTCGGTGCTCCGGACGCGCTGGCGCCACCGCCGCGGGCACGCCCATGGACACGACCATCACCACGATCACCACCGGCACGACGCTACGACTGGCCCGAGCAGACGTTCGCTGCTCGCGGTCGGCATCTCCGGCGGGCTCCTGCCCTGCCCCTCGGCTCTCGTGGTCCTGCTTGCGGCGATCTCGCTGCACCGCGTCGCCTTCGGCCTGCTCCTGATCCTCGCGTTCAGCGCCGGCCTGGCACTCACCATCACCGGCATCGGGCTCGTCGCGGTCCTCGCACGGCGGACCTTCCGGAGGCTGAGCCTCGACGGTCCGCTCGTCCGCCTCTTGCCCGCTGCGAGCGCTCTCGTCATCCTTGCGGCCGGTCTCGCGATGACCGTCCGCGCCGTCCCGAAAGTGAGCTGACCATGTTCGGACTCGACGACTGGATCGCATCTCTCTCCGACGGCACCACCCTGGCCGTCGTCTGCCTCGTGGCCATCCTGCTCGGCCTGCGCCACGCGAGCGACCCCGACCACCTCGCTGCGGTCTCGACCCTGATCGCGGGAACGCGCGAACGTGCCACCAGGGCGGCCGCTCGGCTCGGCCTCGCCTGGGGCCTCGGTCACGCGACCACGTTGTTCGCCTTCGGGCTGCCGATCGTGCTCTTCGAGAGCTACCTACCCAAGCCGGTCCAGAAGAGTGCGGAGACGACGGTCGGCGTCGTCATCGTCGCACTGGCCGTGTGGCTGCTCGTCCGCTGGCGGCGGGGGCTCTTCCACGTCCATCTCCACGAGCACGGTGGCGGCGTGCACGCGCACGGTCACGTTCACGGCGGCGACTCCCATCCGCACCGCGCCGTTCGCGCGCGCTCGCCGTTCAAGGCGTTCGGGATCGGCCTAGTCCACGGCATGGGCGGCAGCGCCGGCGTCGGCGTCTTGCTGCTTGCATCGATCGACGACCACGTGCTCGCGGTCGGCGCGCTCGCGCTGTTCGCGCTGTGCACCGCGCTCTCGATGGCGGCGCTTTCCACAGGGCTCGGCTTCACGCTCGACCGCCGCCGGGTCCGGCGCGCCTTCCCCGCGCTCGCCCCGGTTCTCGGCGTCGCGAGCCTCTCGTTCGGGGTCTGGTATGCGCTCGGAGCGCTTCAGATGGCGCCGTACTATTTCTAGATGCGAGACGGGCCCCACTCGCTCGTGGCTCCGTACGCCCTCGACGCCCTGGGAGAGAACGAGGAACGCGCCTTCGAGGAGCATCTCGCGACGTGCGAGCAGTGCCGGGAGGAGCTCGCCGGCCTGAGGGAGGCGGCGGCCAGCCTCGCCTACGGGGCGGCTGGGCCCGCGCCTCCGAGCGCTCTCAGGGAGCGGATCCTCACGCAGGCGCGAGCGCAGCGAGAGAACGTGATCTCATTGCCGGCGCGCCGGTCGCGCTGGACCGCACCCGTCGCTGCCGCGGCAGCGCTCGCTGCGGCAGTCGCGCTCGGCTTGGGCGTCTGGAGCGCCACCCGCACCACCTCGAACGACCCGTTGGCGAACGTCCTCGCCCAGCCGGGCGCCAAGGTCGTCCCGATGGACGGCCGCGGCGCCGTCGCAGTTGCGCCCGACGGCTCGGCAGCGCTCGCCCTCACAGTCCCACGCGCGCCCGCGGGCAAGACGTACGAGGCCTGGGTGATCCAGCGCGGGGAGGCGAAGCGCGCCGGATTATTCAGCGGCAGCGATCGCACCTCCGTGCTCGACCTCGACCGGCGGGTCCCGCGCGGTTCCATCGTCGCGGTGACGCTCGAGCGTGCCGGCGGAGTCGACCAGCCGACGCAGCAGCCGCTCGCCGCAAGCGGAGCCGTCTCGTGACCGCGCTCCTCACCGCACCGGCTCCCCCGGGGTCGAGCGGATGGGAGCTCGCACACCTCAGCGACGAGGCCTTGATCTCGCTGGTCGCCTCCTCGGACGACGCGGCGCTGGCCGAGCTCTACGACCGCTTCGGGCGGGTCGCCTACGGGCTCGCGCTGCGCATCCTGCGGGACGAGGCGCTGGCGCAGGACGCCGTCCAAGAGGCCTTCCTGGCCGTCTGGCACTCGGCCGACCGCTTCCTCGCCGAACGCGCCAAGCCGAGCACCTGGATCCTGACCCTCGTCCACCGCCGCGCGGTCGATCTCGTGCGCCGCGAGGAACGCCGCCGCGCGGAGCCGCTCGAGAGTGCGCCCGAGCCGGTCTCCTCGTCGTCGGCCGAGGACGAGGCCACGCTCGACTTCCAGCGCCGGATCGTACAGGAAGCACTGAAGCGACTCCCCGACGAGCAGCGAGAGGCACTCGAGCTCGGCTACTACGGCGGGCTCACCCAGAGCGAGCTTGCCGAGCGCCTTGGCCAGCCGCTCGGCACGATCAAGAGCCGTATGTTCGCGGGCCTGACACGCCTGCGCGACCTCTTAGCCCAGGCCGGGCTCGAGGAGTCGTTACGCACCTAGACACGCGAGGCGGCTCGGCGCCTCCGATCCAGGTGATCTCGTAGCCTCTCCGGCGCGTGCTTCCCATCAAGGACAACGTCCCGACGAGGACGTTCCCCGTCGTCACCGTCAGCCTGATCATCGTGAACGTCGTCGTCTGGCTGTGGGAGGTGCGGACCGGCGTGAACCACGAGGTGCTGCGCTACGGCTACTACCCCTGCTCCGTGGAGGGGCCATGCGTGGCACCGGCGGCGTCCATCCACCACGTGGCCTGGTTCCTGGCGGCGTTCAGTGCGATGTTCCTGCACGGGGGCTGGGTCCACATCGGCGGGAACATGCTCTTCCTCTGGATCTTCGGCAACAACGTCGAAGACTCGATGGGCCGGTTGCGCTTCTTGCTGTGGTATCTCGCCGCGGGTCTGGCGGCGATCGCCGCCCAGACGATCGTCACGCTGCAGTTCTCGGACGCCGCGGGGGCGAGCGTGCCCAACGTCGGCGCCTCGGGCGCGATAGCCGGGGTGCTCGGCGCCTATTTCGTGCTCCTGCCCCGGGCCAGCGTGCTGGTCTTGTTCTTCTTCGTCCTCCTGCGCGAGATCCCGGCGGTGGTCTTTCTCGGCATCTGGTTCCTGTTCCAACTCTGGGACGGCGGCTTCGCGGTCCTGCACCCCCAGGCCGGTGGAGGCGTCGCGTTCTTCGCGCATGTCGGCGGGTTCCTGTTCGGCCTGGCGACGGTGAAGCTGGTGGTCAAGCGCGAGCCCTTACGACCCGCCTGGTGAGCTCCGGCCTGCTGACCGGGATCGCGATCGCGGCCGGCGTCGTCGGCCTGGTCATCGTCGTCCTCTACCTGCTCGGGCCCCGCGATTAGGAATGTCGAAAGCGGTTAGATCGTTTTCGAGATCATGAAAACACTTGAAGAGATCCATACCGAGCTCGACGACGCTACCGAGCGCCGGTCGGAGCTCTGGCATCTGCTTTCGGACCACCATGACCCCGCGCTCTCGGACGAGTTGCACAAGCTCGAGGAGCGCATCGCGTTGCTCTGGGACGAGCACCGAACGCTTCGCGCCCAGCAGCGCTTCGGCGATCGCGACGAGATCATCAAGCGCGCCCGCCACGAGGAGCGCCTCGCCCGAGCGGCGTAAAGGTCTTTCCGTGAACGAGAGAAGCCGGCGGCCCGCCCGCCGGCTTCTGTCGTCTCCACACTGCGTGCGCTCATGAATCTCGGGAGACGTGGACTTTTGTCCGGCCTACCGTAGGATGTTATTTATGGCCGGGCCGCTTGCCCCTGCTCCGCGAAGGCCCGAGACCGTCGGGGCCGTTGTCACAGACACGCGGCCGGATGAACGTACGCGGGCGGGTGCAGCTCCGACGAGCAGCGTCGCACGGCTTCGGCACTGGGTGCGGAACGAAGCCGCGTCCGTCTGGGGCGTGCCGCCGTCGCTCGCCGAGGCGATTCTGGTCATTCCGTTCATCGGGGCGGTGGCGCTCGGAGCGACCAGGCTCGACCTCTCGCTCTTCGACTTCCTCACCAGGGAGGATTCCGTCCTCGAGTGGTCCCAGTTCGGCCTCTACGCGCTCGCCGCGGTCGGCGCGGCAGTCGTCGCGCGCACGCTCCAGCGTGCCGGCCGTCGCGGTCCCGCGCTCGTCTACTTGCTCTTCGCGCTCGGCATGGTGTTCGTAGCGGGTGAGGAGATCTCCTGGGGGCAGCGGATCTTCGGCTGGGGGACACCGCAGGAGCTGGACAAGGTCAACGCCCAGGACGAGACGACTGTTCACAACATCTCATCGGTCGAGCTCCTGTTCAAGCTCGGATACACCGCTCTCGGCCTGTACGGCTCTGTCGTCGCCTGGTGGGTGCGCCGTCGAGTCGAAAATTGGCAGCGCGAGACGGTGAACCTCTACGTGGCGCCGGTCTTCCTCGGCGGCGCGTTCTTCGTCATCTTCCTGCATCGGCTCGCCTACTTCCTCGGCGCGCGTGGGTACACGTACACCCGCTCCGGCGAGTGGGCGGAGTTCTGCCTCGCATTCGCGCTCGCCACCTTCGCGTATCTGAGCTGGCGGAGGATCACCCGTCGTGCGCGTGTCCAATCTTCGCCGGCAGCTTCGAGCGCGGGCGTCGGCTCGCCCGACTAGCAGCGCGTTCGTTCCGGAGCGGCTCCCCGCGGCGCAACGACTCCGGCGCGGCGATCGAGCTGGGCGCGCTTCCACCCTTGCCGGGGCGCGGCGGGCCGAATCCTGCGCCGTTCGGGCCACGTTCAGCCCATGGCGCCGCGGCGCCGATCCCTCCGTTTTGGCTCTAACATGCGGGTGCGGGGCGTTAGCTCAGCTGGGAGAGCGCCGGCTTTGCAAGCCGGAGGTCACCGGTTCGATCCCGGTACGCTCCATGACCCGCAAGCCCGCTACCGATGCTGGTTTGCGGGTTAGCCGTCCTCGTCGCCGTCAGCGCTTGACGCCATCTCAACGCCATCTCGACCGGCCCTAGCATTCAAGCGGGCCAAAATCGCGGCTTCTGAGTCGCGGGCCAGGTGCCCGTAGGTGCGATCGATCATGGCGATCGAGGTTCCCATCAGTCGCGAGAGCTCGAAGACCGAGATCCCCGCGGCCAGGGCCTCGGTCGCGAAGCGGTTGACAGCGGCCGCGACAGTGCGGCCATCGGGGCTAAAGGCGACGTCGTTGAACCCGCTGCCGGAGTGTCCGAGAGGAGGGCCCAGCTGCTTGTGCCTGCGCACATCCCAGATCCGGATCCGCCCGTCTCCAAAGTCGCTGCCCGAGACGAGCAGGCGACCATCAGGGCTGAAAGCGAGGCCATTGACACAGGCGCGGTCGCGACCTGCGCGGAGCATCGGCCCGAGCTGTCTGTGAGTGCGCACGTCCCACAGCCTGACCGTGCCGTCGCAAGCACCCGAAGCGATTTCGCGGCCGTCGGGGCTGAAGGCGACGGTGTTAATCGCGCCGCGGTAGTGCCAGAGCGGGCGTCCGAGCTCCCGCTGGCTCCGAACGTCCCAGAGCCGAATCGTGCCGTCATCGCTGCTCGAGGCGAGGAGACGGCGGTTGGGGCTAAACGCGACGCTCTCGATGGTGTCGGTGTGGCCTTCCAGCAGCCGCCCCACCTGCCCGGAAAGGTGGCTCACGGCGACGCCCGGGCAGACGCCCGCGCCCCAGACGAGCGGGGTGATCGCCCAGAGCACGCCAAGCCCAGCGGCGTAGAGCGCGCTGCCGAGGCCGAAAACGCGGTGGCGCCAGCGAGGGAATCTATAGAGAGCGAGCCCAGCGCCGACCCAAACGGAGGCTGCAAGCACCACCGCCGCAGGAACGCTCTTGGATTGGCCGCCCTGGGCGTACCCGATGGAGCCGAACTCATCTGAGCCGCAGCTAGTGACGAAGGTGGCGAAAAACCAGTAGACCCCGAGGAAGACCAGCTCGACAAGAGCGAGTGGGATTAGCCACGGTAGGGGCGATCCAAGCAATGCCTGCTCTCCGGCTGCCCTTGGCTTTCGGAGTGACGGACGATCTTGGCATCCCACTCCAGTCCCAGCCTTAGCGCCGAGCCCACCACGTCAAGAACACGATCACGGCGGGCAGGGCCGCGAACCACGTCAAGACAAGTACCGCCCACGAATCCGAGGAGAGGTGGTCGGCGATGTCGCTGGCGACATAGACAACGAGGACACGAAGCCAAGCGGAATCGCGTTCTTTCGCAAGACGGACTTCCAGACGCTGCCACCGCCTTTCAACGTCACCACATCGCAGGTCGGCCGGTGCGCTGCCGGTGTGCAGCGACGAAGAGCAGGGCCGTCGCGACCGGCAGCAGGAACTCCCAGAAGAAGCACTGCCCGAACGTCGGCCCGCCCACGTAGTAGGCGGTCAGCGACGCCACGAACGCGGCTGCCAGACCGACAAGCGCCCCGACGACGAGCAGCGCGGCGGCGACCAGCGGCAGCCACCAGCCAATCACCCCGATCGCGCCCCAGGTCCCGCCGACGATCTCTGCGTCATGGAGGTTGCTTGTGACGACCAGAGCGGAGCCGAGGACGCCTGCCGTCACCAGTCCGAGGGCAAGAAGCTCCAGCGGAGACCCGTGGGGGTGGAGTGACCGCTCTTCAGTCATAGGCAGACGCGGCCCGTTGCTAGTGGTCTTGTTTTTTGATCGTTGCATGGGCGTCAATGCACCATGCACGATCGACTCCAGCTCTAACGCGGCGCTAACGCCTGGAGATAGCGACGCAGCCAGCGAAGCGACGCCCCGCGAATGCCGGCGTGGATCCTTGCGGGCGATCAGGGGACGAGGAGAGGGGCGGCTGCCGCCGGCGGTGGCCCCTCCAGGCTCTCGACGAGCCCATGCCTTTAGTTGAGCCAGCGTTAGGCGTCCTCCACGATCAGCACCGGCGGCTGGTCAGCAGCGTCGTCCCGAACCCCGACGACGCGCAGCATGCGGCGCCCCGGGAAAAGCGAGTCTCCCGGCTTCCAGCGCAGTTAAGTCGTCGCGAGGGTCGGCGGATCAGGCGCGTTAGCGGCGCGTTAGAGACGATTCCTAGGCTCGCCTCGTACCTAGGCCGGCCGACGACTCCTGGCCAGCAGACAGAAAGGAGCTGGATATGCGCGCGTTTCTTCAGAGAGCGGGCCGCCGCAGCCGACGGGCGATGATCGTGCCGCCCATCGCGGGCGCGGCTTTGCTGGCCTTGACGGCTGCCGTCGCGTTGCTGATCGCGCCCGCGTCCGCATCGGCGAACAACGATCCCCATCGCATCTACCTGGCGGCGGCTCCGTTCGACTTCCCCGCGAGCTTCTGCGGCTTCCCCGTCCACGTCGAGTTTCCGGTCAACAAGGAGTACGCGAAGGTATCGACGGGGCCAGACGGGTCGACGATCTACACGGTCACCGGCTCCCTGTTCGTCTCCCTGACGAACACGGTCACCGGCACGACGACCACCGTGAACGTCTCCGGCCCGGGCACGGTCACCTTTTCCGCGGACGGCACGACCGCGACGTACGACATCACCGGTTTGAGTCTCCTGTACGGGTCGAACGTCACCCAGTTTGGCTTCCCTTCGAACATCGTCCTGAC
>JBKPAM010000097.1:0-7181 GCA_046726435.1 Actinomycetota bacterium | reverse complement strand
AGCAGCCTACCGTCGGTGCTCTACTCGCCGCTCGGCAGCCTCGTGCTGACGATGCTGGTCGCGCTCCTCGTGCTGACGGCCTGCGGCCTGCTGCTCGCCTCCGCGAAGGGCTCATGGGTGAAGACCCGGCTCGCCCCGCATTTGGAGGGCGGCCCGCGCAAGTCCCACAAGCGCGAGAAGGGCGAGCGCCTCGCGGCGCTGGCCGGCCTCTTCCGCGCCACCGAGCAGGCGTTCGGGCATCGCCGCCTGTGGCTTGCGCTGCAGCGCAAGCTCGAGCGGGCGGACCTGCCGCTGCGCACGGTCGAGTTCGTCTACATGATGGTCGGCTGCGGCTTCGCGCTGGGCATCTTCGCGGCGGTGACGGGACGCCCGTCGCTTCAGATCCTGATCGCGCTCGGCCTCGGTGCCGCGCTCCCGTATGGCTGGGTCGCCGTGAAGGCGCGGCGGCGCATGAACGCATTCGACAACCAGCTGCCCGACCTGCTCGTGACGCTCGCCGCCTCGCTGAAGGCGGGCCACAGCTTCAAGCAGGGGATCCAGACGGTGGTCGACGAGGGCCAGGAGCCGGCCAGCGGGGAGCTCGGGCGCGTGATCACCGACACGCGGCTCGGGCGGCCGATGGAGGACGCGCTCGCCGACACGGCCGAGCGGATCGGCTCGAAGAACTTTTCGTTCGTGATCACCGCCGTGAACATCCAGCGCCAGGTCGGCGGCAGCCTTGCGGGCCTCTTCGACATGGTCGCCGACACCGTCCGCCAGCGGCAGCAGTTCGACCGCAAGATCAAGGGGCTGACCGCGATGGGCCGCGCTTCGGCCTACGTCCTGGTCGGGTTGCCGTTCTTCGTCGGGGCCGTGATCGCCCTGCTGAACCCGACTTACATGGACCCGCTCTTCCACACCTCTACGGGCCACAAGATGATCATCACCGGCCTCGTGATGATCGCCTTCGGGTCCCTGATCCTGAAAAAGCTCGTCTCCTTCCGGGGGTAAGTGCCAGTGCTCGTATTCATCGTGCTCGGAGTCCTCTGCCTCGCCGGTGCGGCGTTCCTGCTCGGCGAAGCCACTACCGCGCCGGCACGCGAGCGGCGTGTCTCGGTCCGGCGGGCGTCCACCTACGGGAAGATCCGAACCGCCGAGAGGCCGCAGCAGCTGCCCTTCTCCCAGCGCGTGCTCGCCCCGCTCGGCGATCGCCTCGCCGCCTGGACGCTGAAGCTCCGTCCGAAGACGACGACCGACGGTGTGAGGGAACGGCTGCTTGCTGCCGGGCTCGGGCGGTCGATCGCACCGACGACCTTCCTCGCGGTCAAGTCGGCGCTGGCACTCGGCGGGCTCTTCCTCGGCGGAGTCCTCGGCGGCGCGATGATGGGTGCCGGCGGCGTCCTCTTCGGCGCCCTCGCGCTCGCCGGCGTCGGCTTCATCGGCCCTGACCTCGCCGTCTCGGCCAAGGCCCGGCAACGCAAGGACCGGATCCGCGCCGAGCTCCCGGACGCGCTCGACCTGATGGCGGTCAGCGTCGAGGCCGGACTCGGCTTCGACGGAGCGATTGCGAAGCTGACCGAGCACATGTCGGGCCCGCTCGCGGACGAGTTCGCGCTGACGCTGAGCGAGATCCGCATCGGCGAGTCGCGGCAGGACGCGCTCAAGAAGCTCTCCGACCGCACGAGCACGCCGGAGCTCTCGAGCTTCGTGCGCTCGATCATCCAGGCCGACCAGCTCGGCATCTCCCTGGGCCGGATCCTGCGCGTGCAAGCGGCCGACAGCCGGCTCAAGCGCCAGGCCGCCGCCGAGGAGAAGGCCATGAAGGCGCCGATCAAGATGCTCTTCCCGACCGTGCTCTTCATCTTTCCGGCCATGTTCATCGTGATCCTCGGGCCGGCGTTCCTGAACCTCTCCAAGCTGTTCTGACCTTCGGAGGCGACGATGTCCGACACACCCGAGAAACAGGGGACCGAGACCGAGAAGGGGTTCGGCACCGGGCTGCGCGCCCAGCTGCAGCGCCGGCTCGAGGGTGACGGAGGCGAGCCGCAGGTCGCTGCCGACGTGGAGCCGCGCTTCGAGCCGACCGCGACGCCCGCTCCCGAAGAGGTCGTCGTGGGGCCGGATGTGCACGCGCTGCGCGCGGGGCTCGACGAGCGCGCGGCGAAGCTGTCCGAATTCGCGGCCGAGCTCGAGGAGCGCGAACGGCGGCTCCGCGACCAGCGCGAGGCGATCGAGGCCGAGCGCGCTCGCGTGGCGAACCTCCAGGCCGAGCTGGCCGCGGAGCAGGCGCTCGCGACGGAGCGGCAGGAGGCGGCCGAGTCCCGGCTGCGCGAGCTCCAGGGCGCAGACCGCCAGCGCGAGAAGGCCGCCGACGAGGTCAGGAAGGCCCGCGCGGCCCTTCACGACCGCGAGCGGAAGCTCTCGAGGAAGGAGAGCGAGCTCGCAACCCGCGAGCAGGCCGGCGCAGCGCGGCTCGACGGCCGCGAGCGGGCTCTCGCCAAGCGCGAGAACGAGTGGCGCACACGAGACAAGGAGCTCTCCGACCGCGAGCGCAAGCTGTCCTTACGCGAAGGCGACCTGAAGAAGGAAGCCGCGCGGGTCGCCGCCCGCGACGAGGCGATCAGCGAGCGCGAAGCCGAGCTGCTGCTTCAGCAGGAGAAGCTCCGCGACGAAGCCGAGCGCTTCGACCGCGAGCTCACGGCCAGGGGCCGGCTCGCCGAGCAAGCCACCGGGCGCGCCGAGGACCTTGACCGCCGCGAGCTCGAGCTCGCTGCGCGCGAGGCCGAGCTCGCCGACGCACAGCGTGACGCGAGCCGCGACCGCGACCTCGAGGTGTTGGCGGCGCGGCTCGAAGAGCGGGAACGCGAGCTCACCGCCCGCGAGACCGAAGCCACCAATGTCGAGACCGTCGCCCGGTCGCAGAAGGCCCGCGCCGAGCGCCGCGAGCAGCGCGTCGGCTCCCTCGAGGAGACGTTCCACGAGCGGCTGAAGGAGCTGGACGATCGCGAGGCCGAGCTCGACTTGCGACAGGCCGCGCACCAGGCCGACGTCGAGATCCGCGGCGACAAGATCGAGGAGCGCGAACGGGAGCTGGCCGAGCTCGAGGAGCGGCTCGCGGTCCAGCAGCGGGAGCTCGCCGCGTACGTGGCGAAGGCACAGACGGAGATCCAGCGGCGCGAGTCCGAGTGGTGGCAGAAGCAGCTCGGCTCGGACGCGGAGGTTTCGGCCGCCTAAGAGGCTCTCACAGGATGACCGCGCGCTGGCTGGGCGCGATGGAGGAGTGCGAGGCAAGGACGCAGGGCGCGTTCGTATCCGGAGGATACGGGCGCAACCGAGGACGCGGCCTCGCGCCCTCCAGCGCGGCCGGACGGCTCGTGCTCATCTTGTGGGAGCCTCTCTACATAAGCTCGCGCCGTGCTGAGCCGGCGCGACGTCCTCGCCACAGGCCTCGTCTGGCTCGTCTGGCTCGGCGCCCTTCTCGCAGCGCTGGGTATCGGGCTCGCCGCGGGGGCCTACACGTTGAGGACCGGCTGGCTCGAGCACGAGGGCCTCTGGCCGCTCTTTGCGTGGGACTTCAACTGGTACGACGCCATCGCTCGCAACGGCTACCCCGCGGGGACTACCGGGCGGCAGTACGCGTTCTTTCCGCTCTGGCCTCTCCTCCTCCATTGGGCCGGCGCGCACTGGGACGTGGTGGTGGGCGGCGGGCTCGCCTGGGTCGCGAGCGCAGCGGGATTCTTCGGCGTCTCGGCCGGGCTGCCGCGCGTGCGGCTAAGGAGTGCGCTCGCCCTTGCGTGCTGGCCGGGCTCGGTCACGCTCGCGATCGCGTACCCCGACGCGCTTGCGCTCGCCGCGGGAGCGTGGGCCGCGGCGTTCGCGCTGCGGGGCAGGATGCTCGGAGCCGGGGCGCTCGGGGCGGTCGCAGCGTTCGCGCGGCCGAACGGCGTCCTGATCGCGCTCCCCCTCGCCTGGCTCGCCCGCGGCCGTGGCCCGCGCGCGTGGGTGGGAGCAGCCCTCCCCGTCGCGACCGCGGCGGGAGTCGAGGCGTACTTCTGGGCGCGCAGCGACCACGCGAGCGCCTTCTTCGACGCGCAGCGGATGTGGAACCGCAAGGGGCCGAGCGCCTTCGGGAAGTGGGCCGACCACCTCCGTGACGTGCTCGACCGCCACGGGCTCCTGATCGGACTGCTCGCCGTGGCTGCCGCGGTGCTCCTCGTGCTCGCGTGGCGCCGCTTCGGGGCGTGGCCGACCGCGATCCTCGCGTACGCCTGTGCGGTCCCGCTCGTGCTGGCGGCGACGAAGAGCCTCGAGGGGTTCCTCGACAGCGCCCGCGCCGCGCTCGTGCTGCCGCTGCTCGTGTTGCTCTGGCGGCTCGGCCCGCGCTACCGCCCGTGGGCGGCGTTCGCGACTACCGTGGCCGTCGTGCTGCTGCTCTCCGGGACGATCCAGAGCTTCGGCCGGCAGAGCCTGTTCGCGTTCCCGATCTTCTGGGCGATCGCGGACGGGCCGCGCTGGCTGCGCTCGGCGCCCCTCGCGGTCCTCGGCTTCGCGGCCAACATCGGGCTGGTGCTGCTGCTGACACACTTCGCGCCGTGATCGAGACGGTCCTGATCACCGGCGGCGCGGGTTTCATCGGCTCGCACCTTGGCGACGAGCTCGTTCGCGCCGGCTACCGCGTGCGGGCTCTCGACAGCCTGGTCGAGCAGGTCCACGGCGGCGAGCAGCAGCGGCCCGCCTACCTGGCGGACGAGATCGAGCTGATCGCGGGCGACGTCCGCAACGGCGAGGTCGTGCGGGGCGCGCTGGAGGGTGTCGACGCGGTCTGCCACCTCGGCGCCCGGGTGGGCGTCGGCCAGAGCATGTACCAGCCCGCCGAGTACGCCTCGGCCAACACTGCAGGGACGGGCGTCCTGCTGCAGGCGCTGCTCGAGCACCGGGTCCGCAAGGTCGTGGTCGCCTCGAGCATGAGCGTCTACGGCGAGGGCGCCTACGAGCCGGTGCCCGCGACGGAGCGGACGCGCGAGCAGCTCGAGCGCGGCGAGTGGAACCCCCGCGGCCGCGACGGCGAGGAGCTGCGCCCCGTCCCGACCCCCGAGACGAAGGAGCCCTCGCTCGCGTCCGTGTACGCGCTGACGAAGTACGACCAGGAGCGCCTGTGCCTGCTCCACGGCGCCGCTTACGGCGTCCCGACGGTCGCGCTGCGCTTCTTCAACGTCTACGGCCCGCGGCAGGCGCTCTCGAACCCGTACACCGGCGTGCTCGCGATCTTCGCGGCTCGTCTGCTGAACGACCGGCCGCCGCTCGTCTACGAGGACGGCGAGCAGCGGCGCGACTTCGTCTTCGTCACCGACGTCGCCCGCGCGTGCCGCGTCGCGCTCGAGCGAGACGGGGCCGACGGCCGCGCCGTGAACATCGGCAGCGGCCGCAGCTCCTCGGTGCTCGACATCGCAGAGGCGCTTGCGCGAGTGCTCGGCAAGCAGCACGAGCCCGAGGTGCCGCGAAGGTTCCGTGCGGGCGACATCCGGCACTGCTTCGCCGACGTGACGCTTGCGCGGGAGACGCTCGGCTTCGAGGCCGAGGTCCCGCTCGACCAGGGCCTGGCCGAGCTCGCGTCGTGGCTCGAGGGACAGGCGGCGACCGACCGCTTCGACGAAGCAGCGACGGAATTGGCCGAACGCGGCCTCACCGACCTAATCTCGGGTTTCGGGCCGGCCTCCCCCGGCGATGCTCGACTCAGATGAAGCTCCTGAACCGAACGCGAACCAACGAGAGCGAGGACGAAACCGCCGAGCCGCAGCGGGAGCGCGACGAGCCGAAGCCCGACGAACCATCGCCCGCCGACCACTCGAAGCGCGACTACGTCGGGATCCTGAAGCGAGCGGTCAAGTCATCCGGACGCGACCACATCACGAACCTCGCGGCCGCGCTCGCGTACTACGCCTTTCTGGCAATCCCGTCCGCCCTGCTGTTGGCGGCAGGTCTCTTCGGGCTCTTCGCCGGGCCTCATGCCGTCAACACGATCATCGACAAGGTCGGAACCCTGGTCCCGCAGTCAGTGACGAGCCTGCTGAGCGACAGCCTTACGCGCCTGACCCAGAAGCAGGGTACGAGCGTCACGCTGGTCGTCGTCGGCGGCGTGCTCGCGTTCTGGTCACTCAGCGGCGCGATGCAGAACCTGATGTGGGCCCTGAACGCCACGTACGAGCGCGACGAGACCCGCGGCTTCGTCCGCCGACGGCTGACGGCCTTCGCGATGGTGATCTTCCTGCTGCTCGCCTTCGCTCTCGTCTTCGGACTGCTCGTCCTCGGGCCGCACCTCGCACGCTGGATCGGGGACGCAGTCGGCTCGCAAACGGCCGTGAAGATCGTCTGGTGGACCGCCCAATGGCCCATCCTGATCGGCGGTCTGCTGCTCGCGTTCGCGGTCGTCCTTTACCTCGGCCCGAACGTCGAGCAGCGGCGCTGGCGGTTCGTGAGCCTCGGCTCGGTGGTCGCACTCGTGATCTGGCTCGTGGCCTCCGCCGCATTCGCCTACTACGCGAGCAAGTTCGGATCGTTCAACAAGGCCTGGGGCTCGCTCGCGGCCGTGGTGATCATGCTGACCTGGCTGTGGCTCAGCGCGCTGGCGCTCCTGTTCGGCGCCGAGGTCAACGCCGAAGCCGAACGCAGCCGCGAGGTACGCCGAGGCGAGCCGGCCGAGCGTGAGCTGCAAGCGCCCGCGAAGGCCTAGGGCGCGATTTCCACGGCGTCGGTGGCGAGGTGAAGCACGCCATGCCGGCCGCCGTGGGAGATGAACGAGAGATCCGCGTGTTGGGCTGATGTCTCGACGGCGGGACCCAGCGGGACCTGCGTCAGCTCGACCGCGCCCGTGTGTCCCGCCGGGACGACGTCTTGCCACCGGTTCCCGAACACCAGGTTGTGGCGGATGATCACGAAGAGCCCGCGGGCCGGGTCGTTCCCCGCCTCGCCGGCGTAGACCGCGACAAGCGTCCTGCCGTCGCTGACGAGCCACGCGTTCCGAACGCGAATCAGCGTCGGCGAGACCGGAATCGGCGCGTCTTGCGGGAGGATATGAGCGGGGATGCGATCCCCGGTGGCCGGAACCAGCCGTGTCCCGGAGGCCGTGTCGGCCAGGGTCGAGCTCACGTGGCGATCTCGACACACGGGGGCGGTGATTCTGGTCGAGATGCGCACGCTCCCCG
>JBKPAM010000096.1:0-12402 GCA_046726435.1 Actinomycetota bacterium | reverse complement strand
GCAGCCCCGGTCGTAGGCCGGGCAGATCGCCCCGCAGCCGGCGTGCGTGACGGGGCCGAGGCACGGCGTCCCGTGGGCGACCATCACGCAGACCGTCCCGCGCCGCTTGCACTCCATGCAGACGCTCTCCGAGGAGATGTTAGGCCGGCGGCCGTGCAGGAAGGCGCTGATCACTTCCAGCAGCTGCCGCTTGTTGATCGGGCAGCCGTTCAGCTCGAAGTCGACCGGAACGTGAGCCGAGATCGGAGTCGAGGTCTCGAGCGTCGAGACGTACTCCGGCGAGGCGTAGACGACCGACACAAAGTCGTTCACGTCGGCGAAGTTCCGCAGCGCCTGGATCCCGCCGGCGGTCGCACAGGCGCCGATCGTGACGAGCCGACGCGAAGCGCTCCGCACCTGGAGTATCCGCTCCGCGTCGTGTGACGTCGTGACCGAGCCCTCGACGAGCGAGAGGTCGTACGGCCCCTTGACCGTCGCGCGCCGGGCCTCGACGAAGTAGGCGATTTCGACCTCCCCCGCGAGCTGGAGCAGCTCGTCCTCGCAGTCGAGCAGCGAGAGCTGGCAGCCGTCGCAAGAGGCGAACTTCCAGACGGCGAGCTTCGGCTTCCGGTGAGCGGGACTCACAGCTCTCTCACCTCGAGCAGCGGCTCGACCTCGTCCCAGCGGTAGACCGGACCGTCGCGGCAGATCAGGGTCGGCCCCAGCTGGCAGTGGCCGCAATGGCCGAGACCGCAGCGCATGTTCCGCTCGAGCGACACCCAGATCCGCTCGGGAGAGACGTCGCGCTCGATGAGGGCCTGGACGGTCGTTCGCATCATGACCTCGGGCCCGCAGATGAAGGCGGTAGTAGAGCGTGAGTCGAAGCGCGCGCCGCCGACAAGCTTTGCGACGAAGCCGACCTTGCCGCCCCAGCCGCCCTCGGCAGAGTCCACGGTCACGTCCACGTCGAGCTTCGCTCGCCAACGCTCCAGCTCGCGCCGGTAGAGCAGGTCGGCCGGCGTCCGGCCACCGTAGAGAAGGGCCGCGTGGCCATACTCGCTGCGGTGACGGACCAGCTCGTAGAGCACCGGGCGCAGCGGCGCGAGACCGATTCCGCCCGCGACCACGACCGCGTCGCCGCCGGCCGCCGCCTCGACGGGCCAGCTGTTGCCGAACGGCCCGCGAACGCCGAGCACGGCCCCACGCTTGGAAGCGCAAACGGCCTCGGTGACAGCTCCGACCGCTCGTACCGTGTGGACGAGGGGACCCTCGGCGTAGCCCGAAACCGAGATCGGGACCTCGCCGACCCCGAAGGCGTAGAGCATCGTGAACTGTCCCGGCGCGGGCCGGAGCAACTCGTCCGACACCGGCTCCAGCTCGAGCGTCCAGGTGTTGCTCGTCTCCCGACGGCGGCGCGCGACCCGGTGGGGCCTCGGCACCATCGGGCCGGAGGCGAAGGATGCGTCAGCGGGAGAGCTCGTAGCCATAGAGGTCGAGGAGCCGGAGGCGCGTCCACTGGAGCCGCTCGATCAGCACCTGCGCAAAACGCGACATCAGGTCGTAGCCGAGCGCCGGATCGGCCTCGCACTTCCCGCGCAGGCAGGCCCCGTCGAATGCGGTCGCTCGCACGGCGGCGAGGGCGCGGGCGTCGAAATGCCAGGTGTAGGGCGGAAAGAGCCACGACCAGCCGGTCACCTCGCCGGCCTCCAGCGTCTCGATGGTGACCGCGCCGCGAGCGGGCACGAACATCTCGAGCGCAACACTGCCGTGGCGGAGAAGGTAGAAGGTGTCGGCCGGCGTCCCCTCACGGAAGATCACGTCGCCCGCCTTGAAATGAACGTTCGAGGCGCAGCCGGCCAGCAGTGCCAACTCATCAGGCGTCAGGCCGGCAAAGACCGGCGCGTCGCGCAGGAGCGCGTCAATCGTCTCCATCGTCTCCCTCCCCGGTCGCGCGGATCGCGGTCAGCTCCTCGGTCACGTCGATTCCGACCGGACACCAGGTGATGCAGCGTCCGCAGCCGACGCAGCCCGAGGTGCCGAACTGGTCGTGCCAGGTGCCGAACTTGTGCGTCAGCCACTGGCGGTAGCGCGAGCGGTCTGAAGGCCGGACGCTGCCGCCGTGGATGTGGGAGTAGTCGACCGAGAAACACGTGTCCCAGACGCGGACGCGCTCGGCGCCCTCGCCCGCCAGATCGCTGGTGTCCTCGACGCTCGTGCAGAAGCAGGTCGGGCAGACCATCGTGCAGTTGCCGCAGGTGAGACAGCGCCCCGCGACCTCGTCCCAGCGCTCGTGCTCGAGATTGCGCGCCAGCAGGCCGTGAAGGTCGGTCGCGTCGAGCTGTCGGCCCATGCGCGCCGCCGCTCCGGAAACCGCTGCGCCTGCCGCCTGCAAGTCCGCCGCCTCCGCCTCCCGGCGCGGCAGCTCGTTCAGGAGCTCTCCACCGCGCTCGCTGCCGACCTCGACGAGGAAGCGATGCACGCCGTCGAGGATCTCGGTAAGCGCAAGGTCATACCCGGCCTCTGCCTTGGGGCCGGTTCCCATCGAGACGCAGAAGCAGGTGCCGCCCGGCTCGAAGCAGTTGACCGCGACGAAGAAGGTGTCTTCGCGGCGCGCGGCGTAGTCGCGATCGGCGAAACGGCCGCCCATGAAGACCCGATCCTGCGTCGCGATCGCGTGGAGCTCGCACGAGCGCACGCCCAGGAACGCGAGCGGTGTCTCATCGACGGGCTCCTCCGCGACGTCGAAGCCACCATCCCCGTTGCGGCGCGCCTGCCAGAGTCGAATGCGCGGCGGCAACAGGTGCTGCTTCCAGGAATGCGGCCCAACGGCGTAGCCGAACCGAGCCTCGTCGTCGCGTCGCTCGAGCCGGTAGCGGCCCGCGTCCTGGGCGTCGGTCCACCCGACGGGCAGCTCGGTCGCCGACTCGAGCTCGTCGTAGACGATCGCGCCCTCGCGTAGCGTCGGGCCGAGGACGCGGAAGCCCATGCGCCTGAGGGAGTCGACGAGGACGTCGAGCCCTTCCGGCGCGATTACGCTTGTCTCGACGGTGGGCAACGGCTACCTCCTTGCGGCGAGCGTCGCAGGCCAAGCCGGACCCTACATCCGCGGAGACACGGATTTCGCGCGCGGACTTGCACCGTTTTCAGGACTTCGGAAGGCTGCGATCGTGACCACGCGGGAGCGCTGCCGCCTCCGTGTCAAGGGCGTAGTCCAGGGCGTCGGCTTCCGGCCGTTCGTGTATGGGCTCGCCCGTCGACACGGGCTAGCCGGCTTCGTCTTGAACGACGGTGAGGGCGTCGTGGTCGAGGTGGAAGGCGAGCCGCGGAAGCTCGAGGCGTTCGTGGGCTCGCTCCGCACAGAAGCCCCGGCGCTCGCCCACGTCGCCGCCGTGACGGTCGAGCCGGTGCCCCCGAGCGGCGAAGCTCGCTTCCGGATCCTGGCGAGCAGGGCGACGGGTGCAAGCGCCCTGGTGCCACCTGACATCGCCACCTGCGACGACTGCCTGCGCGAGCTCTTCGATCCGGCGGACCGCCGCTACCGCTACCCGTTCCTCAACTGCACGCAGTGCGGCCCACGCTTCACGATCGTGCGCGCCCTTCCATACGACCGCGCGAATACGACGATGGTCGGCTTCCCGATGTGCGACGAGTGCCGCCGCGAGTACGAGGATCCCGGCGACCGCCGCTTCCACGCCGAGCCGACCTGCTGCCCCATGTGCGGGCCACAGCTCTCTATTCCGCTCGAGGAGGCCATTCGGCTCCTCCGCGAGGGAGCGGTCGTCGCGATCAAGGGGATCGGCGGCTATCACCTCGCCTGCGACGCGCGCCGTGAGGACGCCGTCGCACGTCTGCGCGGCCGCAAGCGCCGGGAGGAGAAGCCCTTCGCGCTCATGACGGCGGCCCCCGGCGAGATCGCCAACCTCTCCGACGAAGAGCTCGGACTGCTGCGCTCGCCCGCACACCCCATCGTCCTGGTTCGGCGGCGCGCGCACGCGCCGGTCGCCCCGTCGGTCGCGCCGGGAACCGCCTGGCTTGGCCTGATGCTCCCCTACGCCCCGCTCCACCACATCCTGAGCAACGACTTCGGCGGTGCGCTCGTGCTCACGAGCGGGAACCGCTCCGACGAGCCGATCGCGTTCGAAGACGAGGAGGCGCACGCGCGGCTTACCGGGATCGCCGACGCCTTCCTCGCTCACGACCGGCCGATCCACCGGCGCTGTGAGGATTCGGTCGCGCGCGCCGGGTTTCCCCTCCGCCGCTCGCGGGGCTACACCCCGCAGTCGCTTCGGCTTCCGCTTGCGGTGGAACGCCCGCTGATCGCGGCCGGCGCCGAGCTGAAGAGCACGTTCTGCGTCGCGCGCGGCGAGGAGGCGTTCCTCTCGCCCCACCTTGGCGATCTCGACTCCGAGCCCGCATACCGCGCCTTCCGCACCGATCTCGAGCTCTACCTCGGAATGCTCGGTGTCGAGCCTGAAGTCGTCGCACACGACCTCCACCCCGAGTACCTCGCGACGAAGTGGGCATTCGAGCAGGACGCCGAGCTCGTCGGCGTCCAGCACCATCACGCACATGCCGCGGCGTGTCTTGCCGAGCACGGCGAGGCCGGACCCGCGCTGGCGCTGGTCTTCGACGGGACCGGCTATGGCACCGACGGCACGCTCTGGGGCGGCGAGCTCCTGCGGTGCGAGCTGGCGAGCTTCGAGCGCGTCGCGCACCTGGAGCCCGTGTCGCTGCCGGGCGGCGAGGCGGCGATCAGAGAACCGTGGCGCGTGGCCGCTGCCCACCTCGAGCGAGCCGGTCTCCCGACGCCCTGGCCGGAATGGCACCTCGTGCGCGAGAGCCTGAAGCTCGACCCGGCACGCTCGTCCGGGATGGGCCGTCTGTTCGACGCCGTCGCTGCCGTCCTCGGCGTGCGCGAGGAAGTCAGCTACGAGGGTCAGGCCGCGATCGAGCTCGAGCAGCTCGCCGGGGAAACGGTCGCCGACCCCTACCCGTGGCGGTTCGGCGACACCACCGAGTTAGTAACAGTCTGTTACTTGGAGGTCCGGCGTGGGCGCGCCCAGGCGGAGGTGGCAGCGCGCTTTCACGAGACGGTTGCCGCCGCCGCAGCGCAGGCGTGTGCCGAAGCGGGTGGGCCTGGAACGGTCGTGCTCTCGGGCGGGAGCTTTCAGAACCTGCGGCTGCTCGCGTCGACCCGCCGGCGACTCGAGGCGCTCGGCTTCCGCGTCCTCTCTCACCGCCTGGTCCCTCCGAACGACGGAGGCATAAGCTACGGGCAGGCTGCAGTCGCCGCGAGGAGGATCGCATCGTGTGCCTAGGGATCCCGGCTCAGATCGTCGAGCTCGTCGACCGCGACACGGGCATCGCGAAGGCGGAGATCTCAGGTGTCCGCCGCAACGTCTCGGTTGCGCTCTGCCCCGAGGCGGGCGTCGGCGACTGGGTACTCGTCCACGTGGGGTTCGCGCTCTCACGCATCGACGAGGAGCAAGCCCGGGAGACGATCGCGTTGCTCGAGCAAATGGGCGAGGCTTACGAGCAAGAGCTGAGGGAGATCAAAGCGAGCGCCGGCGCATGAGCCTCGACTCCGATCGCTGTGTCACCTGCTCCGACGAAGCGGTGGAAGCCCTCGTGGTCGAGGTTGCCGGGGTGACCGCGACGGTCGAGGCGGAGGGCGGCCGCGAGCAGGTGGGGATCGAGCTCGTCCAGCCGGTAGCGCCCGGTGACCTGCTGCTCTGCCACGCGGGGATCGCGCTCGAGAAGATCGGAGCAGCCTCCTGAGATTCGTCGACGAGTTCCGCTCGGGCGAGCTCGCCCGACGCCTGTCGCACGAGATCGAAGGACTCGTCGAGCCAGGTCGCGTGGTCAAGATCATGGAGGTCTGCGGCGGTCACACGCACGCGATCTATAAGCACGGCGTCGAGCACCTCGTCCCGGTCGAGGTGGATTTCGTCCACGGCCCCGGTTGCCCCGTGTGCGTGATCCCGATGGGACGGGTCGACGACGCGATCTCGCTCGCCGAGCGGCCCGGGATGATCTTCGCGACCTTCGGCGACATGATGCGCGTGCCCGGGAGCCGCGGCTCGTTGCTCGAAGCGAAGGCCCGCGGCGCGGACGTGCGCATGGTCTACTCGCCGCTCGACGCGCTCGAGCTCGCCCGCCGCAATCCGGAGCGCGAGGTCGTCTTCTTTGCGATCGGCTTCGAGACAACGGCTCCGGCCACGGCGCTGACACTCCTGCGCGCCCGCACGGAAGGCGTGCCCAACTTCTCCGCCTTCTGCAACCACGTCACGATCGGGCCTCCGCTGAAGGCGATCCTCGACTCGCCTGGCCTGCGCCTCGATGCCTTCATCGCGCCGGGTCACGTCTCGACCGTGATCGGAACGCGCCCCTACGACTTCATCGTGCGCGACTATCGCAAGCCCGTGGTCGTGACCGCCTTCGAGCCACTCGACATCCTCCAGGCCGTTGTCATGCTCCTGCGCCAGGTGCGTGAAGGGCGCTGCGAGGTCGAGAACCAATACACACGCGTCGTCCGCCGCGACGGCAATCCGCGCGCGCTTGCGGTGCTGGAGGAGACGATGGAGCTGCGCGAGACGTTCGAGTGGCGCGGGCTCGGCTGGATCGAGCGCAGCGCCTTGAAGCTGCGGCCGGAGCTCGCGGACTGGGACGCGGAGGCCCGCTTCCAGCTCCCGGGCGCACGCGTCGAGGATCCGAAGGCATGCCAGTGCGGGGAGGTGCTGATCGGTGCGATCAAGCCGTGGGAGTGCCGGGTCTTCGGGACCGCCTGCACGCCCGAGAAACCAATCGGCACGTGCATGGTCTCGAGCGAAGGCGCCTGCGCCGCGTACTACAACTACGGGCGCCTGGCCAGGCCGCACGATCGCGTCCCCGCGTGAGGCAGCGCCGTTCCAAGCTCCGGGACGAGGTCGTCACCCTCGCCCACGGATCCGGGGGCAAGGCGACCCGGACGCTAGTTGAGGGCCTCTTTCTCGAGGAGCTCGACAACCCCCTCCTCGCGCCGCTCGGCGACGCCGCGGTCGTCGAGCTGAACGGCTCCCGGCTCGCGTTCACGACCGACTCGTACGTGGTCAAGCCGATCTTTTTCCCCGGCAGCGACATCGGCGAGCTCGCGGTCAACGGCACGGTCAACGACCTGGCCGTCTCGGGTGCAAGACCGCTCCTGCTCTCCGCCGGATTCGTCGTCGAGGAAGGGTTCCCGGTTGCCGACCTGCGGCGGATCGCCGCGTCGATGGGCGAGGCCGCGGCCGCGGCAGGCGTAACGGTGGCGACTGGCGATACCAAGGTTGTCGAGCGCGACAAGGCAGACGGCCTGTACGTGAACACTGCCGGGGTCGGGGTGGTGGGCGCGGACGTCGCGCTCGGACCGGAGCGCGTGCAAACCGGCGATCGCATCCTCGTGTCGGGCACGCTCGGCGACCACGGCATGGCCGTGATGATCGCCCGGGGAGAGCTGGCCCTCGAGGTCGAGCTCGAGAGCGACACCGCCCCGGTTCATGAGCTTGCAGCGGCGCTCCTGGAGCTGGGCCCAGCGGTCCGCTGGCTACGCGACCCGACCCGCGGTGGACTCGCCACCGCGCTCAACGAGCTCGCGCAGCAGGCCGGCGTCGCAGTCGCCCTCGAAGAAGACGCGCTGCCGCTGCGGCCGGCCGTGGTCGGGGCCTGCGAGATCCTCGGCATCGACCCGCTCTACGTCGCGAGCGAGGGCAGGCTCGTCGCGGTCGTGGGGCCCGAGGCCGCCGAAGAGGCGTTGGTAGCGCTCCGAGCTCTGGCGCTGGGCGCCGAGGCGGCGTTGGTGGGCGAAGTCAGGGCGGAGCCGGAGGGCCTCGTGCTACTCGACACCGCCCTCGGCGGGAGCCGGATCGTCGACATGCTCGTCGGCGACCCGCTCCCGCGGATTTGCTAGCAGGGCGTCGCGTCCGCGTTGAAGCGCCCGCGCCGGTGCCCCTTTCGGACGACTGGGACGGTGCGCTTGCGCTCGCCCGTCCGTACGAACTTCGGTGCGTGGATCTCGAGCAGGCCGTGGTCGAAGAGCGCCGTCACGCGCGGGGCGTCGACGTCCTCCGGCAGCCGAAACGACTCCTCCAGCCGCTCGTGCAGACGGAAGCTCGTTGCCGGGTCTCCCGCGGAACGGCGCTGGTCGGCGACCACCGTCAGCTCGCGCCCCTCCAGCTCGACGGTCAGGTCACTCGACGCGAAATCCGACACATCGAGCTCGACGAGGTATTCGTTCTCAGCCTTCCTGACGTTCGCGGACCGGGGTAGCACCCGGGCCAATCCGACTGTCTGCATGGGTGCCATGATTTCTCCTTTCGCGTCTGGTCGAGCCTCTCTCGTCCGTCGCCCGCCGTCGTCCGCGAGACACCTGATCGCCACTGCGGCCTTCTGCCGATGCCGGACTCCGCAGCCCGCGCGAGAGTACGGCCGTCAAGGAGGTAGCCATGAGCAAGCTGATGTTGGAGCCCAGCCTCACCGGGCCTTCGCTCGAGCAGATTCTCGTCGCCGACGCAATGCACTCGGGCGTCGTTACCTGCCCGTTCGAGACGCCTCTGCGCGAGGTTGCCGAGATGATGACCCTCTACCGGATCCACGCAGTAGTCGTCTTCGGCCATGAGCCGGACGACGTCGGAAAGCCGGGACTGTGGGGAGTCGTCTCCGATCTCGATCTCGTCAAGGTTGCGGCGACAGAAGGGATCGAGGGCGAAACGGCCGGCGGGACCGCTGCCAGCCCGGCCGTCATCGTCTCGCGGAGCGACACGCTGGCCCACGCGACGCAGCTGATGGCGGAGCACGAGATGGCACACCTGCTGGTCGTCGACACGAAGGCGACTCGGCCTGTTGGCATCCTTTCGACGCTCGACGTCGCCCGCGCCCTCGCCGGTTTCCGCTAGTGAGCTTCGGAAGGCGACGCTCCCTCGCGAGCGTCGCCTTCCGAGTTATAGGCGCCTGAGACGGCGTGCTCGCGCCGTCGCCCAGCGACGCCGCTCTCGCAGGCTGACCCCGCGACGGCGGCGCCAACCGCCGGCGCGACCCGGCGGTCGAAGACGCTCGGGATCACGTGATCCGCCTCGAGGTGATCGCGGCTCTCGGGCTCGAGAGGCCGATGAACACATCCGCGCCGGCGAGGGCCTCGTCGGCCGAGCCGCGCACACCCCGCTGATTCGTCTCGACGGCCGCGCCTCCCGCCGAGCCGACCTTCTTCACAGTGTTCGTCGCCGCGTTGGTCACGGCCCTCGCCACCGGCATCGGTGCTGTGCCGTTTCTGTTCCTGCGGCGGATGAGCCGATCCTGGCTGGGCGCCCTCGAACGCTCTCGCTGCCGGGTTCATGGCCGGCGCCAGCGGGTCTCCTGTACCAGGGCACAGCTTTCGGCCCGGGCGAACCTCGGCGCCCTGGCCAGCGTAGCCTTACTGGAGATCAGCCCCTGGAGGGGCGAGCACGAGAGCTTCACCTCGGCTCGCTGCGCGGCGCCGACGCTCGGTGGCCCCTCCTGATCATCGCGTGATGACAGCTCAGTCGTTCATGGAGGGCGTCGGCGTCTCGCACACGATGCCCGAGGAGTAACGCGCGCGCACGCTAGCGACGAACGTCCTCCAGATCAGGGCTCTCCCGGACTCAGTTTGCGGGTTCTCAGCGATGCGCGGCGGTTCAACGCGCGACAACAATCCGTGCGACCGACGCGAGGAGGCGTCATGGAAGTTCTCTGGTCGAGCATTACCATCGCCTTCGTCCTGGCAGTAATGGCAGTCGTCGCCTACGGGATCTTCAAGATGTTCGGCGGCGGCCACCGGCCGCAGCACTGACCGGCGAGGGTACCGGCTCCCGAGCAGGGACTCGAGGATCTGCCCTGCGCGGCGGCTTCTGCCTCGAAAGCATGCAACCAGTTGCTCCGGCGCGCGCGGGCCGCTACGGGCTGACGGTGAACGGCCGCATCATGTCGTTGTCTTCGTGCTCGACGATGTGGCAGTGGTAGACGTAGTTCTGCGGCGCGGTCACGCCTGTCGGCAGATCGAACTTGGCGCGGATGGTGGTGAACTGGCCGGGGTTCGCCTTGACCGTGTCCTTGAAGCCGCGCTCGCTCGGGTCGGGTGGCTCCATCGGCCCTGTCGCAAACGGGCTCGGGTCGATCCCGCCGGGCACGCCGTTCGGGCCCTCGTGGGCCTCCTCGTATGCCGCTGCGTCGAACGGCGTCCGCCCGACCACCTGGAAGGTGACGAGATGCGTGTGCATCGGGTGCGTATCGCCGGTCACGTTCACGTAGACCCAGTCCTCGACCGCCCCGACATGTGGCGTCTCCGTTACCGGGCCGTCCTCGAAGTGGACGCCGTTCAGGTTCAGGAACCAGGTTGGCTCGTCCACGTCGATCTCGTTGAGCGTGATGTACCGAGTCCTCGCCGGGTCGTGCAGGTCGGCCTTGAGGCCGCCGACGAGGGTGGTCGGGATCGACGGCGGCACCGGCGTCGTCTTCCCCACCCGGATCTGCATCACCGCCGCCAGCGGCGGCGCCGGGTTCGAGACCGGCGACGGCGGCTTGCTGTTCTTGATGTGGGTCGTCCGGGCAGAGATCTGGCTGAAGTCGACCAGCACGTCCGCCCGCTCGGCGGGGGCGAGCACCAGCTGCGTCATCGGCACCGGCCGGTCCCACATGCCGCCCTCGGCGCCGATCTGCCACATCCGCGCGCCGCCGATGTCGAGGTTGAGGATGCGGGCGTTGCAGCCGTTCAGGATCCGGAACCGGTACAGGCGCGGCTCGACCTCGAGGAACGGCCAGACCTTGCCGTTGACGAGCATGACGTCGCCGAAGTACTCGCCGATCCAGATCGCGCCCGAGATGTCGCTGGTCGGGTAGAGGAAGGTGCCGTCAGGGTTGAACTGCCGGTCCTGGACGACCAGCGGGATCTCGTACGGCCCGGCAGGCAGACCGTTCACGTTATCGGGCTGGCCGGTGTCGAACTCGTCGTAGAGGATGTACCCGGCGGCCAGCCCGGCGAAGACGTTCAGCCGCGTGGCACCGAGCCCGTGGTCGTGGAACCAGAGCAGCTCGGCCGGCATCTGCGGTTGCTGGTTGGTGTAGTGGACGGTCTGGATGTCCCCGTGGCCGAATCCGTCTGGCGTCACCGCCGGGTTGCCGTCGCTCGCTGCCGCGACGAAGCCGCCGTGCAGGTGGGTCATCAGCCGCACCTCGTTCCCCTTCGGTGTTAGCCGTGTGTCGACCGGGATCCAGTCCGGGTACGTCGACGGCAGGTTGTTCTCGAAGCTGACATCGAGCGGGGTTCCGCTCTGGCCGACCACCGCCATCCCGAACGAGCCCGCCTGGCCCGCGAGCCCGGAGCCGTCGTCGTAGGCCCACAGCGGCGTCGACGGCAGCTGCGGGTGCAGCTGCCTGCTGATCTCCCGCTGGACGAACGAGTACTCGTTCGTTCCGCTCGGGCTGGCGACCACGATCCCTGCGCCCGGCAAGGGCACCGGCTCCAGGTACTTCGTCAGCTTCGGGCCCGGCGCGGCGCTCGCCGCCGCGGTTCGCGCCGCCCATGGCAGCACCAGCGCGGCGCCGGCTCCCGCCCCGTACTGCAAGAAGCGCCGACGTGTCATCCCCTCCATCTCGCCTCCCTCGCCGCAGTTACCGTCGTGTCATGGCGAGGTCTCGGCCTTCCTGCCGCGATGGTAGAAGCGCACGCCTGGAAGAGAGCCTCGTGAGGCTGCGAGTCACGAGGTGACTTCGGGCCCCGCCGACCCTTTGAGGACGCCAGGGACGCCCGCCGAGACTCTCCACCGCTCCTGCCGGGAATAAGGTGCCCTACATCCGAGAGCCGCGAGATCCTCCCAAGCTCTCCCCCGGTGTCTTGGATCCCTGACCGGTGCCGCATCATCGCCCGCCTGTCCGATTAGATCACGATCGTCACGATGTATCAATGGATTGTCGCGATTTTGTGACACGCATGTTTCAAGGACGGATTCTGTGAGCACGAGCCGGAGGGACGCCAGGGGCCGTGAAATCATTGTGGCAGCGGCGCGTTTGCTCGCCACTCGAGACGCTGCCGGCATGGCCGACGTCGCGGCCGCGGCCGGCATCGCGCGCGGCACGCTCTACCGCTACTTCCCGACCCGCGAATCGCTCCTGCGGGCGCTCGAAGCGGCCGCCAACGAGGAAGCCGGGCGAAGGCTGGAGGAGGCGAACCTCGACCAGGTCCCCGTCGAGGAGGCGCTCGCGCGCGCGACCCGCGCCCTCGTCGCGGTCGGCGAACATTTCATCGTCCTCTTGCGCGAACGGCGCCCTCCCGAGCCCGGCTTCACCGCCCCGCTCGTCGCGCTGATCGAGCGCGGACGCGAGGGCGGCCAGATCCGCAGCGACGTCCCCGTCGCCACTCTCGTAGAGTCGCTGCTCGTCCTCATCGGAGCATGCGTC
>JBKPAM010000095.1:0-13104 GCA_046726435.1 Actinomycetota bacterium | reverse complement strand
GTCCGTGAACCCGGCTTCGGTGCAGGGGCCCGGCCGGGCGAGCGGGTCGGCGAAGCTCCTGCTCGACTACCTGAACGGGCGAATCCCGGCCGTCGTCGACTCACGGATCAGCCTCGTCGACATCGCCGACTGCACGGAAGGTCATCTGCTGGCCGCCGAGCGCGGACGCCCCCGCGAGCGGTACGTCCTCAGCGGCGCGACGCTGTCCGTTCGCGACGGTCTGGCGCTGGTGGCGAGCGTCGTCGGCATCGACCGGCCCGTACGCACGCTGCCGCCTTGGCTCGCGATGGGGGCGGCGACGATGGTCGAGGCGCTCGGGCGCGTTCGCCGCCGGCGCCCGAGCATCTGCCGGGAGCTCGCGCGAACGCTGACCCACGGCCACGCCTACGACGGGTCGAAGGCCACCCGGGAGCTCGGCCTGCGCTACACGCCGATCGAGGAGACGCTCCACCGGACGGTCGACTGGTGGGTCGAGCAGCGCCTCGTCCGCAGCGCCTGTTGACGGCAAGGCCTCGTACAATCGCGGGTGCTGGACTCTCCCGATGAGGGACGCTTTCCTGATCATCGCCGGATACCTCCTCGGCAGCATGCCGTGGGGCTACTGGCTGCCGCGCCTCGTCACCGGCGCGAACATCCGGATGGTCGGTAGCGGCAACACCGGCGCGGCCAACGTCTGGCGCACGCAAGGGTTCAAGCTCGGCCTCAGTGTCGCGCTGCTCGACCTCGCCAAAGGATTTGTCGCGGCGCTGCTCGGGCTCTGGCTCGGCAACGAGCTCATCGGTGTCCTGGCCGGGATCGCGGCGTTGTTCGGGCACTGGCGGCCGCTGTTCATGGGCTTTCGGCGCGGCGGCAAGATCGTGGCCACGACCGCCGGAGTCGCCCTCGCTCTTGCGCCGCTCGCGATGCTCGCGATGGCCGCCGTATGGATCGTCACCTTCCTCGTGACACGCTACACCTCGGTGGCCTCGCTGCTCTCGGCGGCGACCCTCCCGCTCTTTGCCCTCCTGTTCGGCGCGTCGTGGCCCGTCGTCGCCTTCACCGTCGGAGCCGCCGTCGCGATCTTCGTGCTCCACCGGGCCAACATCAGCCGGCTCTGGCACCGGACCGAAAACCGCTTCGTGCTCGGACGCCGGACGATCTAGTTCCAGCGTAAAGCTGCGCGCTCTTCCCAGTAGCCCTCGCGGTCTTCGCCCAGCGACTCGAGCTCCTGGTCCGGCTCGACGCTCAAGGCAGCCAGGTTGCTGCGCAGTGTCTGGACCGTCGCCGCCCCGCTCAGGACGACGTCCGCCCACGGCTGCGCGAGGACAGCCGCGAGCGCGAGCGCGTCCGGCGCGGCGCCACGCCGCTCCGCGACCTCCAGTAACTCCGGAACGCCGCCGCGAGCGGTGAGCCGGCCGTTCGCCAGAGCCTCCTTGACGATCACCCCGAGCCCGGCGGCGTGGGCTTCGGCCAACATCGGCCCCGCCGAGGGCTCGAGCAGGTTCCAGGTCGCCTGGACGGTGTCGAAGACCGGGATCTCCAGGGCTCGCTCGATTGTCTCCGCCTGCCGGGCGCCGGTGACCGTCAGGCCGATCGCCAGACCGGACTCCCGCAACCGCCCGAGCTCGTCGAGCACGGCGCGATCGTCGAGGACGCCGCTCTCGAGCGTCGCCGAGTGGATCTGGTAGAGGCGGAGGTGAGGCCTGAGCAGCTCGCGGGTCTCTGCGAGCTGCCGCCGGAGCGTGGCCACCGACAGGTCCTTGACCTCGTGCTGCTCGGCGTCCACCCGCCAGCCGGCCGTGTAGGTGTAGCCCCACTTCGAGCCGACCGTCACGGCACCGGGGGAAAGCGCGCGGCGCTCGAGCCACGAGGCGAGGAAGGCCTCCGCTTTGCCGTAGGAGCGTGCGGCGTCGAAGTAACGGACGCCCGACTCGTGCGCAGCGTCGAGGACGGCCCATGCGCGCCGCTCCATGGCTGCCACCTCGACCCCGCTCGCCAGGTCGTCGTGGTGGCCGAGGTTGATGTATCCGGGCCGGCCCAGGGCCGCGAGCCCGAGCCCAAGCCAGCTCACCTGCAGATCGCTCCGGCCCAGGCGTCGAAGGCCGGGCTCGCTCGTCAACTGCGCCTGACGAAGTCGATCGAGACCGGCACGCCCTCGAGCTCGAAGCGGTCGCGGAGGCGGTTCTCGACCCAGTAGCCGTAGTCGCGCGTGATCAGACCCGGGTCGTTGACGAAGAAGCGAAAGCGCGGCGGGCGGGCCTGCACCTGCGTGCCGTAGAGGAGATTTAGGCGGCGGCCGTTGCGCGAGGGGGGCTCGCGCGCCTCGCGCAGCTCCGCCAGGAAGCGGTTCAGCTCGCCGGTCGCGATCCGGGCCGCGTGCTTCTCGTAGAGCTCCTCGACTCGGTCCAACAGGCGGGAGATGCCGCGGCCGGTTTTCGACGAGACAGTCACGAGCGGCGGCCGCTGGCGCAAGCGCGACTCGAGCCGCGGGCGCACCTCCTCGATCTTGATCTCGGAGATGTCCCATTTCGAGAGGACCACGATCGTCGAGGACTGGGCCTTGCGCGCGATGTCGGCAACGGAGAGGTCCTGGTCGACCAGGCCCTCGCTCGAATCCACGAGCACGAGCGCGACGTCGGCCCGCTCGGCCGCGGCGAGCGCCCGAAGCTCGGAGTAGTACTCGATCCCCTGACGCTGCTTCCGCTTGCGCCGGATCCCGGCGGTGTCGACGAGGACGAACGTGCGCTCGCCTCGCTGCAGGACCGTGTCGATCGCGTCGCGCGTCGTGCCCGGAACCTCAGAGACGATCACGCGCTCCTCGCCGAGCAGGGTGTTCAGCAGGCTCGACTTGCCGACGTTTGGCCGGCCGAGGATCGCCACCCGGATCGCCTCCTCACCCGCCTCCTGCGGGCCGCTTCCCGGCAGCATCGTCACGATCGCGTCGAGCAGGTCGCCGGTGCCGTGGCCGTGCTGGGCCGAGAGCGGCACCGGATCGCCGAGCCCGAGCCGGTGGAACTCGAGCGCTAGCGCGTCTTGCCTGGGGTCGTCGATCTTGTTCGCGAGCAGGAAGACCGGCTTGCGGGCACGCCGCAGGATCGCGGCGAGCTCCTCGTCGCCCGGGGTGATTCCGGCCCGCGCGTCGACGACGAACAGGATCAGGTCGGCCTCCGCGATCGCCGCCCGTGCCTGCTCGACGATCGAGCGGGTGATCGGGCTCGGGTCGGCGACGTCCACGCCACCGGTGTCGATCAGCCGGAAGCGACGGCCGTTCCAATCGGCGACGATCTCCTTGCGGTCCCGCGTGACCCCGGGGGTCTCATGCACTACCGCAGCGCGCGACTCCGTCAAGCGGTTGACGAGCGTCGACTTGCCGACATTCGGAAAGCCGACCACGGCAACGGTCCCGATCAGAGGCTCAGACGCTATTCGGCGAAGGGTAGTTGTGTCGCCCCGGTGGCCACTTCCCAGAGGTAGCCCTCCGGGTCGGCGAAGTAGCCGCTGTAGCCGCCCCACGGCGTCGGGCGCGCCGGTTGCACGATCGTGGCGCCCGCGCGCGCGGTTTCGGCGAGCACCTCGTCGACGCGCTGTTCCGATCGCACGTTGTATGCCAGCGTGACACCGCGGAAGCCGCTCCCCTGCGCGGGAACACCGGCATCCTCGGCGAGCTCGTCCCACGGGTAGAGGGTGAAAGCGGTCGAACCCCCGCCGAGCAGGAAGCAGACCCAGTTGTCGTCCTCCTGCTGGACTGACCAGCCCAGCTCCTCGGCGTAGAACCGCCTCGCGCGCGCGAAGTCCCGCACTCCAAGGGTGATCACGCTCACGTGCGCGTTCACGGTCACGCGGGCTGGCGCGCCCGGACCAGCTCTTCGATCTGGGCGACCACGTCCTCGACGTCGAGCTCGGTGGTGTCGATCTGGATCGCGTCCTCGGCCGGGCGCATCCGGGCCGCGTCGCTCTCGTCGCGCAGGCGCAGGTCGGTCGCCAGCGCGTCCGCCCCGATCTCGGGCCGCTCGGCGAGGCGGCGGCCGGCGCGTATCGAACGCTCGGCGTTGAGGTAGACCTTGACCTCGGCCTGAGGGGCCACGACGGTGCCGATGTCGCGGCCCTCGATCACGACGTTTCCGTCATCGGCGAGCTCCCGTTGGCGCTCGCGCATCACCGTGCGCACCTGCGGATGCCGGGCCACCACCGGGACCATGCGGTCGATGTCGGACTTGCGGATCGAGGCGGTCACGTCCGTGTCGGCGATCGAGACGCGGTTGTCCTCGTCGACGGTGATCGGGTTCTCCGCCGCGAGCCGGCCGAGGCGCTCCCCCTCGGCGAGCGGCAATCCGCGTTGCAGCGCGAGCCACGTGAGCGCCCGGTACATCGCGCCGGTGTCGAGATAGCGGAAGCCGAGCCGCTCGGCAAGGCGCCGGGCGACCGTGCTCTTGCCGGCCCCCGCCGGCCCGTCGATGGCGACGATCATCGTTGTGTAACCGAGTCCAGCAGCTCGAAGAACCCGGGGAAGCTTACAGCGACCGCCTCCGCGTCCCTGACGTCGACGCCGTCGCGGGAGACCAGTGCGGCGACCGCCCCGAGCATGGCGATCCGGTGGTCGCCGTTCGAGCTCATCCGGCCGCCTCTGGGCCGTGAAGGGACGCCGCGGACGGTGAAGCCGTCCTCGCCCGCCGAGATCCGCACGCCGAGAGCCCGCAGCGCGGTCGTCACGGTCTCGATCCGGTCGGTCTCCTTCACACGCAGCTCGCGTGCGCCCTCGACGCGGCTCTCTCCGTGTGCGCAGGCGGCTGCGAGGGCGAACAGCGGCAGCTCGTCCACGAGCAAGGGGACCTCTTCGCCGTGGACCTCCGTCGCGACGAGCTCCGCCGAGCGGACCTCGAGGTCGCCGACCGGCTCGCCGCTGCTGCGGTGGCGGTGGAAGATCGTGATCCGGGCCCCCATGCGCGCCAGGACGTCGAGCAGGCCCGTGCGGCGCGGGTTGAGTCCGACGTCGTGGATGGTCAGCTCGGAGCCGGGCAGCAGCGTGGCCGCGACGACGAACGGCGCGGCGGCCGAGAAGTCGCCGGGCACGAAGACGTCGCCGAGTTGCAGGCGATCGACGGCGCCGACCGAGATGCGCTTCTGGCGGCGAGTGAGGCGGACGCCGGCCGCGGTGAGCATCAGCTCGGTGTGGTCGCGCGTGGGCAGCGGCTCGACGACCGTCGTGGTGCCGTCCGCGTAGAGGCCGGCGAGGAGAACGCACGACTTCACCTGCGCGCTTGCGACCGGAAGCTCGTAGCGGATCCCGTGCAGGTCGCCCCCTTGGATCGCGAGCGGCGGCCTTCGCTCCGTGGCTTCCACTTGCGCACCCATCTGGGCAAGTGGCTCGGCGACCCGGTCGACCGGCCGGCGGCTCAGGGAATCGTCGCCGGTCAGCTCGAAGCGGCCGTTCTGACCGGCGAGGATCCCGGCCAGGAGGCGCAGCGTGGTGCCCGAGTTGCCGCATTCGATCGAGCCCTCGGGCTCGCGCAAGCCGCGGAGGCCCGCGCCTTCGATCCGCAGCTGGTCTACGTCATCCTCGTCCACTGTGACGCCGAGGGCCCGTACTGCGGCGATCGTCGACTCCGTGTCCTGCGAGCGGCCGAAGCGGCGGACGCGAGTCTCGCCTTCGCCGATTGCGCCGAGCAGGACGGCCCGGTGCGAGATCGACTTGTCGCCGGGCACGGCGATGTGCCCGCGCAGCGACGCGGCCGGCGCGACCTTCACTCCGACAGCACCGGCGAGACGACGACGCCGTAGCCCTGCGACTCGAGCAGCGCCGCGGCGCGTTCGGCCTCGGCACGGCCGGCGACGAGGAGCGTCAGCGTGCCGCCGCGCTCGGGCGAGACGTGGTGGAGCTCGAAGTCCTCGATGTTGATCCGCTGCGCCCCGAGGGCCTGGGTGATCCCGGCGAGGACGCCGGGCCGGTCGGGCACGCGCACGCGGAGCTGGTGGAGGTCGCCTGGGTCGGGAAACGCCGTCTCGAGGATGCGCCGCCGGTTGTCCGCGGCTTCGCCGATCCAACGTGCGAGGAACCCGGCATCCCGGGAGTCGAGCGCGGCCTCGAGCTGCTCGATGCGGCGCCGGTGCTCTGCGAGCGACTCCCGGACCGGCCCCGCGTTCTCCAGGAAGATGTCGATCCAGATGCGTGGGTTCGCGCCGGCCACGCGCGTCATGTCCCGCAACGAGCCGGCTGCCGCCGCGAGCGGCTCGTGCCCCTCGACGCGGCCTGCGCCGGCCTGGTTGACGAGCAGGTTCGCCAGCGCGTGAGGCAGGTGGCTCGTCACGGCGACGAGCCGGTCATGGGCCTCGGCGTCGATCGCAACAGGCGTTGCTCCGAGAGCGGAGACGAAGCCGTGCACGAGCCGGTACCGCTCGGGGTCGGTGTGAGCGGTGGGTGTGAGAAACCAGGTTGCGCCGTCGAAGAGGTCTGCGGTCGCGTGCTCCGGCCCCTGCGCCTCCGAGCCCGTCACGGGGTGCCCGCCGACGAAGCGGCGATCGGCCGTGGCGGCCGCCAGGTTGGACTTCGTCGAGCCGACGTCGGTGATCGTGCAATCCGAGTTGTCTTCCAGCAGGCGGCTAAGCGTCGTCCGCAGGCCGATCACGGGCACGGCGACGACGGCCAGGTCGGCCTGTGAAAGGACCTCGCCGGGATCGACGAACGGATGGTCGATCGCACCCCGGGCCCGGGCGGCTTGCGTGGTTTCCTCGGCGGAGTCATAGCCGGCCACGTGCTCGATGCCGGCGCGCTTCGCCGCAAGGCCGACCGACGCCCCGATCAGGCCGGTGCCGATGATCCCGAGCCGCTTGACCTCCACGGATCCAGGCTAACCGCGCGAGCCGGCGCGGGCAGCAGCACACAGGCGGGTCCCATCCCTAACCCCCACCCACCCGAGGATGCGGGCACCCTAGCTTCGGAGGTGTGACGTGACCGTCACGGGGTTGTGGCCGGAGGTGTGCAAATTCCTCCACAGCGCAAACAGTCGCCCCGAGCCCAACAGCCACCCCGAGCTCATCTGCGACCTCGCAGCGTGCTCGGTCTGCCGGCGCGGGCTCAGCCGACCTGCTTGCCCAGGAGCTCGACCACCTCGCGCACCTCGCGGGCGAACTCGCCGAACTCCGCGGTCGGGATCTGCTGCGGCCCGTCGCAGAGCGCCACCTCCGGATTCGGGTGGGACTCGACGATGATCCCGTCGGCACCCACGGCCGCGGCGGCTCGGGCCAAAGGCAGCACCAGGTCGCGCCGGCCGGCCGCGTGGGAGGGGTCGACGATCACCGGCAGGTGCGTCTCGTGCTTCAGCACCGCCACCGACCCGAGGTCGAGCGTGTACCGCGTCGCGCGCTCGAAGGTCTTGATTCCCCGCTCGCAGAGCACGATCCGCTCGTTGCCCTCCCGAGCCACGTACTCGGCCGCCATCAGCAGCTCCTCGACCGACGCCGAAGGCCCGCGCTTGAGCAGCACCGGCTTGTGCGCCCGCCCGACCTCGGCCAGCAGCATGAAGTTCTGCATGTTGCGGGCGCCGATCTGAATCACGTCCGCCGCGTCGAGCACCGCCTCGACGTGGCGCGGGTCCATCAGCTCGGTCACGACCGGCAAGCCCGTCTCGTCCCGCGCCTCGCGCAGGATCACGAGCGCCTCCTCGCCGAGGCCCTGGAACGTGTACGGCGACGTGCGCGGCTTGAACGCGCCACCGCGCAACCAGGTCCCGCCCGCCTCGGCCACCGCCCGCGCCGTCACCAGCGTCTGCTCGCGGTACTCGACCGTGCAGGGCCCCGCGATCAGCCCGAAGTAGTCGTCCCCGACCTTCCGCCCGTCCACCTCGATCACCGTCGGGTCGGGCGAGACCTCGCGCGAGACAAGCTTGTACGGCTTCAGGATCGGCAGCACCTGCTCGACGCCCGGGTACCCCTCGAGCGGGAGCGTCGCCAGCAGCTCTCGCTCGCCGATCGCGCCGATCACCGTCGACTCGCGCCCGCGCGTCACCCGCGCGTCCACTCCTGCCTCCTGAAGCCGCGCGAGCACGTGCTCGGTCTGGTCCGCGGTCGCGCCGGACGCCATCACGATCAGTAGCTCTGGTGATCCATTCGTGGACACGAACCGTTAAAGGTAGTTGCGATACTGACCGCCATGCGGATCTTCTCCGGCATCCAACCCACGGGCGCGAAACACTTCGGCAACTTCAGCGGTGGGTTTCGCCAGTACGTCGCCACCCAGGAGCAGGGCGAGGCGTTCTTCTGCATCGTGGACCTGCACTCGATCACGGTCGCCTACGACCCCGACGAGTTCCGCGAGACGACGCTCGACCTGGCCGCGATGCTGTTCGCGACCGGGCTCGACCCCGACCGCTCGACGGTCTTCGTCCAGAGCCAGGTCCCCGCCCATCCCGAGGCGGCTTGGCTGCTGTCGGCGGTCGCCACCTTCGGCGAGTTGCGCCGGATGACACAGTTCAAGGAGAAGAGTGAGCGGCAGGAATCCGTCACCGCCGGCCTCTTCACGTACCCGGTCCTAATGGCGGGCGACATCCTGCTCTACCAGACCGACTACGTGCCGATCGGCGACGACCAGCGCCAGCACCTGGAACTTTCACGCGACATCGGGGAGCGCTTCAACGCGCGCTTCGGCGAGACGTTCAAGCTTCCGGACGGGATCTTCCCGGGAGTCGGCGCACGGATCATGGACCTCCAGGAGCCGGAGAAGAAGATGTCGACGACCGGCGGTACTGCCCAGGGAACCCTCGGAATGCTCGATCCGGCGGACACGATCCGGAAGAAGTTCAAGAGCGCGGTCACCGACTCGGGCACCGACGTGCGCCACGACCCAGAGCATAAGCCCGGGGTCTCGAACCTGATCGAGATCATGTCCGTCGCCACCGGCGACCCGATCGAGACGATCGAGGCCCGCTACGACAGCGGCGGCTATGGGCGCTTCAAGGAAGAGGTCGGCGAGGCCGTGGTCGCACTCTTGGAGCCCATCGCCAAGCGCTACGTGGAGCTGCGCGCCGATCCGGCCGAGCTCGAGCGCCTGCTCGCCAAGGGCGCCGAGAAGGCGCGCGAGGCCTCCGCGCCGACGCTCGAGCAGATGTACGAGCGGATGGGGTTCGTTCGGCTTTGAAACGCTGGCCGCCCCTCCGCAGAGGGGCCGCTCTGGAGGTGCGGCGGGGGTTTTCCAGACCTGGCCGGAGGCCGTCAAATTCCCGCGAACCGGCTACGAGCCGGTAACGAGGCAGGGTCGATCTCACCTTTCATATCCGGCTCCGCTAGATTCGCCCGGCTAACCCAGCGAGGAGGGGATATGAAGGGGAGAAGAAGGCTCGCGCTTGTCGCGCTGGCCGTGCTCGTGGCGGCCGTCGTCGCGGGCCTCGGCATCTCGAAGGCCGTCGGCACCACCAAGGCCGACGCCGCGCCGACGCCGAGCTGCACGTTTGCCAACGGCATCAAGCACGTGATCCAGATCCAGTTCGACAACACGCATTTCCTGCGGGACAACGGCAACGTCCCGTCCGACCTGGAGCAGATGCCGCACCTGCTGAACTTCATGAAGAACAACGGCACGCTGCTCACGAACGACCACACAGTCCTGATCTCGCACACGGCGACCGGGATCCTCTCGACGCTGACCGGCGTCTACCCCGACCGCATGGGACAGCCGGTGTCGAACAGCTTCCGGTACTTCAAGCCGGATGGGACCACAAACAGCGGCGTCTCGTTCGCGTACTGGACAGCTCCGCTGTTCACGCCGCCCGGAAACACGCCGCCGTTCGACACGACGCCCCAGATGATCAACGAGAACGGCAAGATCGCTCCCGCCCCATGGGTTCCGTTCACGCGCGCGGGCTGCGACTTCGGCTCGGTCGCGACGGCGAACACGATTCTCGAGAACACGGCCATCGACATCCCGACGGTCTTCGGCGCCGGCTCGCCCGAGGCCGCCGAGGTCGCAGCCAACCCGGGGCAGGCGTTCGCCGACTTCGTCGGAATCGGCGTCCACTGCGCCCAGGGCTCGGCGATCTGCGGTAGCTCGACCCACATCAAGCCCGACCTGTTGCCCGACGAGCCCGGCGGCTACAGCGGCTTCAGCGGGCTCTTCGGCGCCAAGTACGTCGACCCGGTGATTCACCCAGGCGGGCCGATGACCGACCTCAACGGCAACGTGATCCAGGACGCGACCGGCCACGTCGGCTTCCCGGGCTTCGACGGGATGGAGGCGACGGTCTCGCTCTCGTGGGTCGCACAGATGCAGGAGGCCGGGATCCCAGTCACGTACGCGTACATCTCGGACGCCCACGACGGACACGGCACCGCAGGGAACATCCACTTCGCATACGGCCCGGGTGAGGCCGGCTACGTCCAGCAACTGCATGACTACGACACGGCGTTCCAGCAGTTCTTCGATCGGCTCGCCGCTGACGGGATCAACAAGTCGAACACGCTGTTCCTATTCACGGTCGACGAGGGCGACCACTTCGTGGGCGACCAGCCGACGCCGGCCGGCTGCGACGGCGTCACGACGCCGTGCACCTACAACCGCGTCGGCGAGATCAACGCGAACCTCAGCGCAATGATCAGGACGCAGTTCGGCGACCTGACGCCGTTCACGGTCCACTCCGACGACGCACCGAACGTCTACATCACGGGCAACCCGTCGCAGACGGCTTCAAAGACCCGCGACCTCGAGCGGGAGATGGCGCAGCTGCACTGGACGAACCCGTACACCGGCCTCGACCAGCACAACATCATGGTCGCGCAGGCCGACCAGACCGAGATGAAGACGCTGCACATGGTCACGGCGGATCCGGCGCGAACTCCGACGTTCACGCCGTTCGCCGATCCGGACTGGTTCTTCTTCGCCTCGGGCTCGCCCGCGACGTGCGCCTCACAGGCGGCGTGCGCCTTCATCCCAGCGCGGACGAGCCAGAGCTTCGCGTGGAACCACGGCGACATCCAGGACGAGATCGCCTCGACCTGGGCCGGGTACGTCGGACCGGGGATCAAGAACCTCGGCACGGACCACAACGTCTGGACCGACCACACCGACCACCGGCCGACAGTGCTCACTCTGCTCGGCCTGAAGGACGACTACAACACCGACGGCCGTGCGATCACCCAGATCGCGGACGAGACCGCACTGCCCGTCAGCCTGCGGGTGCACCACCCGAGCCTCGAGAACCTCGCGGCCTCGTACAAGCAGCTGATGGCGTCGTTCGGCTCGTTCTCGATGGACACGCTGGCCGCGTCGTCCCGCGCCCTCGCGAGCAACTCGCCGGGCGACCAGACCTACACCGACACCGAGAACGCGATCGCGACGCTGACGAACCAGCGCGACGCTCTCGCCTCGGACATCCGGAGCGGCTTCAACCAGGCGGAGTTCGACAGCGTGAAGCTGAGCGAGAACCAGATCAAGGCGTGGACCCGGGCTTCGGACGCCCTGCTCATGCAGGCGGCGAACCTGGCCTCGTCTTCCTGAGCAACTCGACTTCGAAGGGCTCGAGCTCGCGCCACGCGCCGGGCTCGAGCCCTTCGAGGCTCAACCCCGCATAGACGCTGCGGTGGAGGCGGGTCACCGGGTGGCCGATCGCGGCCAGCATGCGCTTGACCTGGTGCTTCCGGCCCTCGTGGACGGCGAGCTCGATCGTCGTCGGCCGGAGACGGCGCACGCGCGCGGGAGCGGTGGGGCCGTCGTCAAGCGCGACGCCGTTTCGCAGCCGCTCGAGCTCCTCGTCGGCGGGCTCGCCGTCGACCTCGGCCACGTAGACCTTTTCGACCTCGTAGCTCGGGTGCCCGAGCCTGTGTGCGAGCTCGCCGTCGTTCGTGAGCAGGAGCGCTCCGGTGGTGTCGGCGTCGAGCCGGCCGACGGGCACGACCCTCGCCGGATGGTCGACGAGCTCCACGACCGTGCGCCGGCCTTGCGGGTCGCTCATCGTCGTGACCGTCGCGGCGGGCTTGTGCAGCAGCACGTACGCGAGCGGCTGCAGCTCGACCGCACGGCCGTCGACCCGGACGCGGTCCCGTGACTCGACGAAGGTGTTCAGCCGGCCGGGCTCGCCGTTGACGGTGACGCGCCCTTCTTTGATCAGGTCGTCGGCCCGGCGCCGCGAGCCGACCCCGGCACGGGCGAGGTACGCGTTCAGCCTCACGGGGTCGTCGGCATGGTGAACGCCTCGCTGCCCGCGGGGCGGACAACGACCCGTCCGGCGGAGCCCTCGTCGCGAATCAGGCCGAGCACGAGCCCTGCGATCTCCTCGCTGCTGACGAGCTCCGGGACCTCGGCGCGCTCCTCCGACGTCATCGCGGCGAGGCTGCGCCGGACGGCCGGGGTGTCGACCCAGTCGGGGCAGACGCAGCTGACGCGGACGCCGTGGGTGACGGCGAGCGGCGACAGCGCACCGGTCAGGCGCATCAGGCCCGCCTTCGCGACCGCGTACTCCGGTGCGTCGTGCGGGAGGAGCCCGTAGCCCGCGATCGAGGAGACGTGGACGATCGCGCCGCCCTCGGTCATCGCCTCGAGCGCGAGCTGCGTTGCGACCATCGAGCTGCGGAGGTTGAGGTCGAGTGTGCGGCTCCATTGGATGACCGGCGCCGTCGGGTAGTAGGGCCCGGGCGCGCCGCCGGCGTTGTTGACGAGGATCTGGAGCCCCTCGGCGGCGGCGATCAGCTCGCGCAGGTCGTCATCGACGAGCACGTCCGCGTGGACGAAGCGCCCGCCCAGCTCCTCGGCCGTGTGTCGGCCCGCGTCGTTGTCGACGTCGGAGACCACCACCGCGGCGCCTTCACGTGCGAGCGCCGCCGCGATCGCGCTGCCGATCCCGGCGGCCGCGCCGGTGACCACGGCGACCTTGCCTTCCACCTCCACCGCGGCAGTATTGTCTGGCGGTGCCCCACTACGTCTCGTTGATGCGCTGGACGTCGAAAGGGGTGGCCGGTCTGCCTGCGTGGCGGGAGCGCGTCGAGGAGGGCGAGCGGATCGTTGAGGACGCGGGCGGCTCGCTCGTCGGCGTGTACGTGACGCTCGGCCGCTACGACGTGGTCGAGATCTTCGAGGCCCCCGACGACGACACCGCGGCCGAGATCCTGATGAAGCTGCAGCGCCACGGCGCCGAGCACACCGAG
>JBKPAM010000094.1:0-6894 GCA_046726435.1 Actinomycetota bacterium | reverse complement strand
GCCGACTCGTCGGTCAGCAAGGGCTCGGGCAGCCACTCGCCGACGTAGCTCTCCCTGCGCACGCGGGCCGAGCGGAGATGATCGATCGCGAGCCGGGTGGTGACCGCGGAGAGGTAGGCCTTCGGCGACTCGATCTCGGCGCCCGGCCTGCCGAGCGCGTCGTGGTAGCGCACGAAGGCATCCTGAACGACGTCCTCCGCCTCCGCGACGCTCCCCAGCATCCGGTAGGCAATCGAGAACAGTAGCGGGCGTAGGTCCTCGTACGTCTCGGCCACTCGCACTCTCCGGAGTACCGCCTCCATCTTTCCCGAAGACGACGTAGCCCCGCGGGCTGTGACATGTCACAGCAGGCCACCCGTCTTCGTCTTGGGGTCAGACGAGACGGAAGGAGAGCGAGATGCGGATATTCGTTGCGGGCGCAGGCGGCGCGATCGGCAGGAGCCTCGTGCCTCAGCTGGTCGCTGCCGGCCATGAGGTCGTGGCGACCACTCAGCGCCAGGAGAAGGTTCAGGAGCTCTGCGCGCTCGGCGTGCACGGGGTCGCGATGGACGGCCTCGATGCGGGCTCGGTCGGCGAGGCCGTCGCTCGGGCGGAGCCGGAGGCGGTGATCCACCAAATGACGGCGCTGCCCATCTCCCCCGACCTGCGCCACTTCGACCGGGAGTTCGCGCGCACCAACGAGCTGCGCACGCGGGGGACCGACCACCTGCTCGCGGCTGCGGACGCGGTCGGAGTCCAGCGCTTCCTCGCCCAGAGTTTCACCGGCTGGCCGAACGAGCGCAGAGGCGGCCCGGTGAAGACCGAAGACGATCCGCTCGAGCCCGACCCGCCCGGACAGCGTGAGTCCGTCGAGGCGATCCAGTACCTCGAGCAGGCGGTGCTGAACGCGGCGCCAATCGTGGGCATCGTGCTCCGTTACGGCACCTTCTACGGGCCGGGCACCGGATTCGACGAGGAGTTCCCCGCGCTGATCCGGAAGCGCAAGCTGCCGCTCGTCGGCGGCGGAGGGGCCGTCTGGTCGTTCGTGCACATCGACGATGCCGCGGCCGCCACGGTCATCGCTATCGAGCGAGGCGCGCCGGGCATCTACAACATCGTCGACGACGACCCCGCGCCCGTGGCCGAGTGGCTCCCCTACCTCGCGGCCAGCCTTGGCGCGCCACCGCCGTGGCACGTGCCCGCCTGGCTCGCGCGCCTTGCCATCGGCGAGGCCGGGGTCGCGTTGATGACGAAGATCCGCGGGAGCTCGAATGAGAAGGCGAAACGGGAGCTCGGCTGGGAGCCGCGCCGGTTCAGCTGGCGCGAGGGCTTCGGCGAGGCGCTCGCCGCATAGGACCGCGATGCCGCGTTTCGCGGTGTCACGGACCGCGACGCGACCGCGTCTCAGGTGTGATGACAGTCCCTCGGGAAGGAGAGATCGATGGCCTCTTCGAGCAGTCAGACAGCGTTGAGCCCGTCGCACCGGCGGGCGGTGCTGGGCGTGATGTGCCTGGCGTTGATGATGGTGGTGGCGGCCGTCGCATCGCTGAACGTCGCCCTGCCGGACCTCGCCCGCGGCACCGGCGCCTCACAGGCCCAGCTGCAATGGATCGTCGACGCGTACGCGCTCGTCTTCGCGGGGCTGCTGCTGCCGGCGGGAGCGCTCGGCGACCGCTTCGGGCGCAAGGGAATCCTGCTGACCGGACTCGTCGTCTTCGGCGGCGCCTCGCTCGCCGCGATGCTCGTCAACGCGCCGTCGACGCTGATCGGCCTGCGGGCCGTGATCGGCGTGGGCGCGGCGCTGGTGATGCCGACGACCCTGTCGATCATCACCAACGTCTTCCCGCCCCAGGAGCGCGGGCGCGCGGTCGGCATCTGGGCCGGCATCGCCGGGGCCGGCGCGATCATCGGCCTACTCCTCTCGGGCACGTTGCTCGAGTGGTTCTCGTGGCCGTCGGTGTTCGCCGTCAACGTCACGCTCGCCGCGCTCGCCTTCGCCGCAACGATCCCGATCGTGCCGACCTCGCGAAGCTCGAAGCGTGTGCGCCTCGACCCGGTGGGCGCGCTGCTGTCCTCGCTTGGCCTCTTTGGCGTGGTCTTCGCGATCATCGAGGCGCCACAGCACGGCTGGCTCGACCCGGTGACGCTGACCGGCTTCGCCACGGGCCTGCTGCTCCTCGTCGCCTTCGTCCTCTTCGAGCTCGCACGCGACGAGCCGATGCTCGACCCGCGGCTCTTCGCCGGGCGCGGCTTCGGGGTCGGCTCGCTCTCGCTGACGCTCCAGTTCTTCGCGCAGTTCGGCTTCCTCTTCGTCGCACTGCAGTACCTGCAGTTCGTGCTCGGCTACTCGCCGCTGAAGGCCGGAGCGTCGATCCTGCCGATGGCCTTGATGCTGATGGCGATCTCGCCGCGCGCGCCCAGGCTCGCCGCACGGCTCGGCGTCCGGGTCGTCGGCGGGGTGGGCCTCGCGCTGATGGGCGTGGGCTTTCTCGTCTTCACGAACCTCGACGTCGACTCGTCCTACTGGCTCTTCGGGACGGGAGCGCTGATCACCGGCATCGGCCTGGCGCTCGCGACCGCGCCGGCGACGACCGCGATCGTCTCGTCGCTGCCGGCTCACCGTCAGGGCATCGCCTCGGCTGTGAACGATCTCTCGCGCGAGGTGGGCGGCGCCTTCGGGATCGCGGTGCTCGGCAGCGTGCTCAACAGCGGCTACCGCAGCGACATGACCGCGGGCGGCCCGGCGAAGGACTCGATCGCAGCGGCGGCCCAGATCGCGCAGCAGACGGGTTCGCGCGGTGCCGCGTTGCTGCAGCAGGCCGAGCACGCCTTCGTCAACGGGCTCTCCACCTCGCTGCTCGTCGGCGCGTGCGTCCTGTTTGCCGCGAGCGTGCTCGTCGCGCTGCTCGCTCCGCGGCGCGAGCAGGTCACGCGCGTGCGGGAGGTCGAGGCCGCGCCCGGGTCGGCGAGGCAGCGCGAGGCGGCGTGATGCTCACCGCGACACGCCCTGCACGCGTTCGCAAGCATGCGGCCGTGAGCGCGATCACAACCGAGCAGCTCTCGAAGCGCTACGGCAACACGCTCGCCCTGGACCGCCTCGACCTCGTGATCGAGCCGGGCGAGGTCTTCGGGTATCTGGGGCCCAACGGCGCGGGGAAGACAACCACCATCCGCCTGCTGCTCGGGCTCCACCGCCCCAGCTCGGGACGCGCGAAGCTGTTCGGGATCGACGCCTGGCGCGACCCGGTCGCCGCTCACAGGCGGGTCGCGTACGTCGCCGGCGAGCCGTTCCTTTGGCCGTCGCTGACCGCCGAGGAGACGCTCGCCTACCTCGCCCGGCTGCACGGCTCGACCGACACGGCCTACCGCGACGTGCTCCTCGACCGCTTCCAGCTCGAGACGCGAAAGAAGGTGCGGGCGCTCTCGAAGGGCAACCGGCAGAAGGTGCAGCTCGTGGCCGCCTTCGCCAGCCGCGCCGACCTGCTGATCCTCGACGAGCCGACGAGCGGCCTCGACCCGCTGATGGAGGTCGCCTTTCGCCAGACGGTCAACGAAGCCAAGGCCCGCGGCCAGACGGTCTTCCTCTCCTCCCACATCCTCAGCGAGGTCGAGGCGCTCTGCGACCGCGTCGGCATCCTCCGCCAGGGGCGGCTCGTCGACCAGGGCACGCTCGCCGAGCTGCGTCACCTGAGCGCCCAGACGATCGAAATCACCTTCGACGGGCCCGCCCCGGCGCTCGACGGGCTGCCGGGGATCGAGGTTGTGCCCGTGGCGGCGAACATGCTGCGCTGCGAGGTGGCGGGTAGCGTGCGGCCGCTGCTGGCGGCACTCGCCGACACGCCCGTTGTCGGCCTGGTAAGCCGCGAGCCCTCGCTCGAGGAGATCTTCCTGCACCACTACGACACCCGGGACGGCGATGGGCGCGGCTAGAGCGGTAGCCAGGCGCCTGTTCGCCGACTCGCGGATCCGCACCGGGTCGTTCGCGCTCTTCTTCGCGCTGATCGCCTACGCGGACGCGGCCGGGTACCGCCACACCTACCCGACGCGCGAGGCGCGGCTGGAGTTCGCGCGCACCTTCGGTGCGAACAAGACCGTCCAGCTCTTCTACGGGACGCCCTTCGACCTGGTCAGCGTCGGCGGCTACACGGCCTGGCGGTTCGCGGGGATCGCTTCGATCTTCGCCGCCCTCTGGGCGCTGTTCTCCGCGGTGAAGGCGACCCGGGGAGAGGAGGACGCGGGCCGGCAGGAGCTGGTGCTCGCCGGAGCCGTCGGCCGCAGGAGCGTCTACCTCGCCGCCCTGGCCGCTGTCGGGCTCGGCGCCGCGGTGCTGTGGCTCGGGTCGTTCCTCGGCCTCGTCGCCGCCCGCCTGCCGGCCGGCGGCTCGGCCTACCTCGCGCTGGCCGCGGTCTCCTCCGTGCCCGTGTTCGCGGACGTGGGGGCGCTCGCGGGCCAGCTCGCACCTACGCGGCGGATCGCGATCGAGCTGGGCGGCGGGGTGCTCGCAATCACCTTCCTCCTGCGCGTCATCGCCGACACCTCGGCGCAGCTCGGCTGGGTGCGCTGGACGACGCCACTCGGCTGGGCGGAGGAGCTGCGGCCATTCGCCGACCCGAATCCGGTGGTGCTCGTGCTGCCCGTGCTGGCGAGCGCACTGCTGCTCGCCGCGGCCGGCCGGATCGCCCTCCGCCGCGATATCGGCACCGGGCTCCTGCCCGCGAGGGACGTGTCCGACCCGCACCTGCGGCTGCTGACCTCCCCCACCGCACTCGCGTTGCGGAACGAGCGCGGCAGCCTCGCCGGCTGGCTGACCGGGATCGCGGTCTTCGCGCTGATCATCGGCCTGCTCTCGACGAGCATCTCGAGCGCGAATCTCCCGGCCAGCCTGCGCGAGCAGCTCCACAAGGTGGGCGGCGCCACGATCACGACTCCGGCTGGAGCCCTCGGCTTCTACTTCCTGCTCTTCGTCCTGGCGATCAGCCTCTTCGCCTGCTCGCAGCTCGCGGCCGCCCGGCACGAGGAGGCCGACCAGCAGCTCGAGACGCTGCTCGCGCGGCCCGTCAGCCGTGTGCGCTGGCTCGGCGGGCGCCTGCTGCTCGGCGCCGCCGGGATCGCGGCGCTCGCCCTGACGGCCGCCGTGCTGGGCTGGATCGGGGCGGCGAGCCAGGACGCCGGCGTGTCGCTGCCGCGCATGCTCGAAGCCGGGGTGAACTGCCTGCCGACGGCGCTGCTCTTCCTCGCCCTCGCCGCGCTCGCGTTCGCGCTCGTGCCGCGGGCGAGCACCGGGATCGCGTACGGCCTGGTCAGCGTCGCCTTCGTCTGGGAGCTCTTCGGCGCCCTACTGGGCGTCCCCGACTGGCTACTCGACCTCACGCCGTTCAAGCACGTGGCGCTCGTCCCCTCCCAGCCGTTCGGCATCGGAGCCGCGCTCGCGATGCTGGGGATCGCCATGCTCGCCTCGTTCGCCGCGTTACGGATCTTCGACCGCCGAGACCTGGAAGGAGCGTAAGCCATGGACGCAAGCAGACACCGGGTCGTCGTAGTGGGTGGAGGTTTCGGCGGCGTCCAGGCGGTCCGGAAGCTGCGCCGCGCTCCGGTCGAGATCACGCTGATCGACCGGCGCAACTTCTCGCTCTTCCAGCCGCTCGTGTACCAGGTTGCGACGGGGGCGCTCTCGCCCGGAGAGATCGCCTCGCCGCTGCGCGCGATCTTCAAGCGCAACGAGAACGTCCGCGTCGTCCTGGGAGAGGTATCCGGCTTCGACCTGGCGGGCAAGCACGCCCTGCTCGACCGTGTCGCGGGCGGCCGCGGGCCGGTCGAGATCCCCTACGACAGCCTGATCGTCTCCGGCGGGTCGAGCTACTCGTACTTCGGCCACGACGAGTGGAGCCCGCTCGCAACGGACATCAAGTCGCTCGAGGGCGCGCTCGAGGTGCGGCGCCGCATCCTGACGGCGTTCGAGGCGGCCGAGTACGAGCCCGATCCCGACCGTCGCGCCGCCTGGCTCACCTTCGTCGTGGTGGGTGCGGGGCCGACCGGCGTCGAGCTCGCGGGCCAGATTGCCGAGATCGCCCGCGACACGCTTCGCCGCGACTTCCGCACCATCGACACGCGGGCCGCGCGGATCCTGCTCGTCGAGATGGCCGACCGCGTACTCACCTCGTTCCCGCCGCGCCTCTCGCAGCGCGCGGCACGGGCGCTCGAGCACCTCGGCGTCACGCCCATGACCGAGCACAAGGTCGTCGACATCACGCCGGAGTCGGTCACCCTCGAGGAGTCCTCGGGGACGACCGAGGAGGTCCCGGCGCGAACCGTCGTCTGGGCCGCGGGTGTCGTCGCATCGGAGCTTGCGAGCCACCTTGCCGCGGAGTCAGGGGCCGAGCTCGACGGTGCGGGCCGGGTCGCCGTCGGCCCGGACCTGACGCTGCCCGGGCACCCGGAGGTGATCGCGTTCGGCGACATGGTGCGCGTGCACGACGCAGAGGGGAACCCGGTCCCGCTGCCGGGGCTCGCCCCGGTGGCGATGCAGCAGGGACGCTATGCCGGCCGCGCGATCCGCGAGCGCCTGCGGGGGCGACAACCGGCGGCGTTCCACTACCGCGACAAGGGCAACCTCGCCACGATAGGCCGCGCCAAGGCCGTCGCCGACATCAAGGGCCTCCACCTCAGCGGGTTTTTCGCATGGGTCACCTGGCTGCTCGTCCACATCTTCTACCTGATCGGCTTCCAGAACCGGTTCATCGTCTTCACCCGCTGGGTGATCAGCTTCGTCACGCGCGGCCGCGGCGAGCGGCTGATCACCGCCGAGCACCTCGGCAACGAGACAGAAGTAGCATCAGGCTCCAGTGGCGTACGACGAGCAGCTGGCCGAGAGGATCCGTGAGCTGGTCGCGGCCGAGCCCGGCCTGACGGAGAAGA
>JBKPAM010000093.1:0-6550 GCA_046726435.1 Actinomycetota bacterium | reverse complement strand
GACCCCGAGACGATCACGGAGCGGCCCGCGTGGGTCATGGTCTCCACGACCGCCGTCTCCACGTCACGGCCGTGCCGTAACTCCTCGCGGAAGCGGAAGATCATCAGCAGCGCGTAGTCGATTGCCACGCCGAGGCCGACGAGGGCGACCAGGAACTGGACGATGATCGAGACGTCGGTGATGTAGGTCAGCACCCAGACCAGCGTGAAGGTGTTCAGGATCGAAGCCACCGCGATGAGGATCGGCGTCAACATCGCCGGAACCGTCCCGAAGACGAAGAGCAGGATCACGAGCGCGCCGATTCCGCCGATGAACGCCTCGGTCAGCACGCTCGGCCCACCGGACTCGCTGCCCTGCGAGTCGTAGAGGGCGTCGCGTCCGGTCACGTGCGTCTCCACACCGGGCGGCGCGGCCGTCTTGAGAGCCGCGCGAAGCTCCTTGAAGTGCGCGTCCGAGCTGAAGCTCGGCCGTCCGGGCGGGTAGAAGGTCGCGAACGCCGTGTGCCGGTCGCTCGAGACGTAGGCGAGGCTGCCGGTCGTGAAGTAAGACGAGGTGCGGAACTTCGGGAACTCCTGCGAGACCTTGGCGAGGGTCTGGCGCGCCGCCGCGCTCTTCGTCACGTCGCCCTTGATGCGAAGCACCGCGATGTTCGGGGCCTGCGCCCCCGTGCCGAAGGTCTTCAGCGTGCGCTGGTTCGCCTCGTAGGCCGAGTAGCCGGGGATCGAGAACTGCTCCAGCCAGCGCTTCGACACCTGCTGCGCCGCGAACGCACCGAAGATCGTGAGGACGATCCAACCGCCGGCGACGATTCGGCGGTGGTGCATGATCACGACGGCGAGACGTGCCAGCGCGCCCGGCCTGGCTCCTTCCATCCGCTCTGCGTTTGCGTTCATCTCAGCTCCTTGGTTCTCGGCATGCTTGCTTCAACCGTCTACGACCGGAATCGATTCCCGAACTAAGCGCCGCCGCTCTCGAGTGCCGGCTCGCCAATGGTCGCCTCCTGCGGCTTGAGGTCTCTGCCTCGGACGAGGAAGATCGAGACGAGGAGGCCGGCGAAGGCGATCGCGGCCCCAGCCCAGAAGGCGTTCACGAAGCCGTCGGTCAGCGCCACCGCCCTCGCGGTGCCGTCGCCGACCGCGTTGTCGGTCGTCGAGACCGCGATCGTCGAGAGGACCGCGATCCCGACCGCGCCGCCGATCTGCTGCGACGTGTTGATCAGGCCCGAGGCGAGGCCCGCCTCCTCCGGCTTGGTCCCGGCGAGAGCAGCGATCGTGATCGGGACGAAGGCGAACGGAATCGCGATCCCAAGGATGAGGAAGCCAGGGAAGAGATCGGCCCAGTATGAGCCGCCGACCGATACCTGCGTGAAGTAGAGCAGCCCCACGGTGAGCAGGCCCATGCCGAGGATCAGCGCGGGCTTGACGCCCACCCTGTTCACGGCGACCGCCGCGACGTTCGCCCAGATGACGGCCGTGCCGGCCACCGCGAGGTAGGCGACGCCGGTCTGGATCGGCGAGTACCCGAGCACCTGCTGCATGTACAGGGTCAGTATCAGGAACATCGAGAAGAGCGCCGTGCCCATGATGAAGCCGGCCACGTTCGCCGCGGTCAACGTCTGCAGGCGGAAGAAGATCGAGGGCGGCATCAGCGGGTCGCGCTGCCGCAGCTCCCAGAGGATGAACGCGCCCAGGAGGACAGCCGATGCCACAAAGGTGCCGATCGTCTTCGCCGAGCCCCACTCCCACTGCTGGCCCTGCGTGATCGCGAGCACGAGCAGCACGAGGCCTGAGGTCACGAGCACCGCTCCCGGCACGTCGTGGCTCTGGCCGTGCGCGTCGCGGCTCTCGTTCAGCAGCACCGGCCCGAGTGCGAGGGCGGCAACGCCGACGGGGACGTTGACGAAGAAGATCCACTCCCAGGAGAGGAGGGAGGTCAGGACTCCGCCCATCAGGACGCCCGCGGCCGCGCCGAAGCCGCCGACCGCGCCCCAGGCGCCGAGCGCGATGTTGCGCTCGCGCCCCTCTTTGAAGGTGGTGGTCAGGATCGAGAGCGCAGACGGCGTGATCGTCGCCGCGCCAAGCCCCTGCAGCGCCCGCGAGCCGATCAGCGACGCCTCGTTCCAGGCCAGGCCGCAGAGCAGCGAGCCGACCGAGAAGATCACGAGCCCGGCCATGAAGACGCGCTTGCGCCCGATGATGTCGGCCAGACGCCCACCGAGCAGCAGGAAGCCGCCAAAGACGAGCGCATAGGCGCTGATCACCCATTGCAGGTTCTCCTGTGAGAAGCCGAGGTCGGTCTGGATCGACGGCAGCGCCACGTTCACGACCGCGATGTCGAGAACGACCATGAACTGCGTCGTGCAGAGCAGCGCCAGGGCGAACCACTTGCGCCTCTGCGATTCGTCGACGGGCGAGGTCACTTCAGCTGCCGCTTCCATGAGGCTCCTTCATCGAGTAGGGGTGGTAGAAGGCCGTCAGCGCCGAGCGCCTGGGCGGCTCGATCGTAAATTCATCGCCGGTCTTGCCGTCGCTGACGCGCACGATCACGTCGTCGCGGCGAGGCCGCCAGTAGAGCTGCACCGAGATGCCGTCCGCCTGGCGTGAGGCAAGCTCACGCCACGCGTCGCTCCGCGTCCGGCCCTCCGGCTCGTTTTTTGGCGTCGAAACGCTCATCACTCCGCCGAGACTGCCTGCCGGACGAGGGGTGTCGCATAAGGGAACGACCCCAACCTTTTCCCTAGGGTTTCGCGGCCGTCCTTAGACTTGGCGTGGAGTCCGGCGATGAAGAGCGCTGACGAGACGACCGCCCAGCTCCAGCGAGAGACGCTCCCGGTACCGCTCGAACTGCTCGAGCGGGACGACGAGCTCGCCGCCGTGGAGTCGCTGATCGAGGGCCCAGGCGCCCTCGGCAGGCTGCTGGTGGTGGAGGGCCCGCCCGGAATTGGGAAGACCGCGCTGCTACTCGAGACCCGGATGCGTGCGCGTGAGGCGGACTTCCAGGTTCTCGCGGCGCGAGGATCGGAGCTCGAGCGAACGTTCGCGTTCGGCGTCGTGCGACAGCTCTTCGAACCGGTGCTGTTCCAGCGCACGGAGGCGGAGCGGGCCGAGCTGCTCGCCGGCGCGGCGGAGCTCGCGTCTCCGCTCTTCGAGCCCACGCAGCTCGCCGCCGAGGACACGCCCGACGTCTCGCTGGCGATGCTGCACGGCCTCTACTGGCTGACGTCGAACCTCGCCGCCACCGGGCCGCTCCTGCTCGTGATCGACGACCTGCACTGGTGCGACCTGCCGTCGCTCCGCTGGCTCGCTTACCTGCTGCCGCGGATGGAGGGCCTCGACGTCCTGCTCGTCGTCGGGCTGCGGTCGGCGGAGCCGAGCGAGGACGCTGCGCTGCTGGGTCAAATCCTCGCCGACCCGCTGACCGCCGTGGTTCGGCCGGCGCCTCTGAGCCGCGAAGCCGCCGCCCGGCTCCTCCGTGAGGCGCTGTCCCCGGAGGCCGACGACGCGTTCTGCGCGTCCTGCCACGAGGTGACCGGCGGGAATCCCCTGCTCCTGCACGAGCTCATCGCCGAGATCGAGGCCGCGAGCCTGGAGCCCACCGAGGCGAACGTGGACGCGATGGGCGAGCTCGCGGCCCGCGCCGGCTCGCGGGCCGTCTCGGTGCGTCTGTCACGGCTTCCGCCGGCAGCGACGGAGCTCGCCGAGGCGGTCGCGATCCTCGGCGAGAACGTGAGCCTGAGCCACGCGGCCGCGCTCGCCGGGCTCGACGAGGGCGCGGCCTCGGAGGCCGCGACCGCTCTCGCCCGGGTCGACGTGCTCGGCCCGCGACCGCCACTCGAGTTCGTGCACGCGCTCATCGGCGGGGCCGTCTACGAGGGCCTGACCTCGCTCGAGCGGGACCGCGGTCATGCGCGTGCGGCCGAGCTCCTGCTCGAGTCCGGCGCGGAGCCCGAGCGGATTGCGGCGCACCTCCTGCGCGCTCCGCCTGCGGGGGATCCACGGGCCGTATCCGCGCTTCGCGAGGCCGCGGGCCGCGCGCGCTCCGGCGGTGCCCCGGAAAGCGCGGTCGCCTACCTTCAGCGCGCGCTCGCCGAGCCGCCGCGGGTCGAGCAACGCCCCGACCTCGTGCTGCAGCTCGGCCAGGCCGAGGCGCTCGTGAGCGGCGATGCGTCCGTCGAGCATCTCAGGGAGGCACACGACCTGGCCGAGGACCCGATTCGCCGGGCGAAGACCGCGCTCATGCTCGGCCGGCAGCTGTACTTCCTTCGTACCGACGAATCCGCCGCCGTCTTCACGGAGGCGCTCGACGAGCTCGCCGGAGCGGATCCCGAGCTCGAACGCATCCTCGAGGCAGGGCTGATCACCAACGCCCTCTTCGACCCGCGTATCTACCACGAGGCGCAAGCGCGTCTCGAACGTGTGCGCGCAGACCCGAGGGTCACGACGATCGGGGAGAAGATCCTGCTGGCGCTGCTCGCCTTCCACGATGCGCGCGCCGGCTCACCGGCCTCCGAGACCGTCCCGCTCGCTCTGCGCGCGGTGACGGACCACGCGCTCCTTCCGTCGGAGATCTCCTCAGGCGGCTACATCCTCGCCTCGATCGTGCTGGCGGCGGCCGATCGGGACGAGGCCGTCGGAGCATTCGACGCCGCCGTCGCCGAGGCGCACCGGCGCGGGTCGGTGATCGCCTTCGCCGCGTCCAAGGCGCACCTGGCGGAGACGTATGTGTTCCGAGGCGACCTGCGCGAGGCGGAGGCCGAGGCTCGCGAGGCGTTCGTCGGGTGCGACACGTGGGGGATGTCAGCGGCCTTTCCGGGCCTCCTGGCCTCCTTTCTCGGAGAGGCGCTGATGGAGCAGGGCAGGCTCGACGACGCGGCCGCCGTGCTCGCCCGCGGCGAGGAGGCGGCACCCGGGATGGTGCGCCCGGACATCTTCCTCGACCGCCGCGCGCGCCTTCGCCTGCAGCGCGGCGACCTGGCCGGCGGGCTCGAGGAGATGCTCGCGGCGGGTCGCCGCTTCGAGGCGGTCGGGGGACGCAACCCGGCGTTCATGCCCTGGCGCTCGCAGGCGGCGTGCGCCCTCCTCGAGCTGGGAGACCAGGGGGAGGCGCGCCGGCTCGCGGGCGAGGAGCTGGAACTTGCGCGCAGGTGGGGCGCTCCTCGCGCCCTCGGCGCGGCACTGCGGGTCGCCGGACGCGTCGAAGGCGGCCGCGACGGGCTGGCATTGCTGCACGAGGCGGTCGAGGTGCTCGCGGATTCGCCGGCAAAGCTCGAGCACGCCAAGGCCCGCGCCGAGCTCGGGGCCGCGCTCAGGCGCTCCAACCGCCGCTCGAAGGCGCGCGAGCACCTGCGGCGAGCGGTGGAGCTGGCGACCATCTGCGGCGCCTCGCCGCTGGCCACATTGGCCGAGACCGAGCTGCTCGCGACGGGTGCGCGGCCACGTCGGATCGCCCTGAGCGGGCTCGAAGCGCTCACCCCGAGCGAGCGGCGCGTCGCCGAGCTGGCGGCCGAGGGCCCGACCAACCGCGAGATCGCCCAGACCCTGTTCGTCACCCCGAAGACGGTCGAGGTGCACCTCTCGCACGCCTACCGCAAGCTCGGGATCACGTCGCGCTCGCAGCTGCGTGCCGCGCTCGCGGAAGCGGTTCGAGCTTAGGCTTAGCCCACGCCGGTGGGTGTCTCCATCAGGGCGTCGACCTCGGCCGCTTCGTCCACGCGGCCGCGGGCACTCAGGAATTCCGACAAGACGCTGACGCTCGCGGCGCGAACCCAGCCGGGCGCGATGGCGGCCTGGTCGACCGCGTCGCGAAGGATCGCCTCCGCCTCCTCGTCCTTTCCCTGCGCGGCCCGCACGAGGCCGAGTGTGGTCCTCGTCGTCGGGATGGAGCTCGCGTCCTCGGGCCCCACAGTCCGCACCGCCTCCAGCGCGTAGCGCTCCGCCTCCTCGAGCTTGCCCTGCCGGAGAAGGACCTCCGCGAGGACGCGCTGGCTCTCGCACAGGTACCCGCGGTCGCCAAGCGGGGTCAGCATTCGGATCGCCTCGCGGGAGAGCTCCTCTGCCCGATCGTCGTCCCCTTGCCGCATGACTAGCTCGGCGAGGTGGTTGAGGTTGCGCCCGTGGTCGAGCACCGCACCCGCCTCGGCGAACAGGCCGATCGCCCGCTCGTAGAGCTCGATCGACCGGTCGTGGTCGCCTCGAAGCTCCGCCACGTTGGCCAGGACGTGCAGAGCCTGGGCGCGCGGCACGACGGCGCCGCTCTTCTCGGCCAGCCGGAGCGCCTCGTTCGCCAGTTCCTCCGCCGGATCGAGCTCGAGCTCCCACATGTGCGAGAACGCGAGCCCGTTTGCCGCCCAGCTGACCAGATCCTTCCGGCCCGTGGCGCGCGCGGCGTCGAGCGCCTCATGGGCGAACCGGCGAGCTCCCGGCCAGTCGCCTACCCACCTGGCAAGCGTGGACAGCTGCCTGAGCGCGTCGAACCGGCCGATGAAATCGTCGGGCTCGAGGAGGGAGAGCCCTTCCTCGATGATTCTCCGAGACCCAGGCGAGTCGGAGTC
>JBKPAM010000092.1:0-29272 GCA_046726435.1 Actinomycetota bacterium | reverse complement strand
AGCGCGTCCGCGTGCCCGAGCGCGGCGACGATCTCGCTCGCGCTCGGCAGCAGCGAGCAGATCCGCACCCGGCTAGGCGTCGACGATGAAGACGGGCGTCCCGATCTCGACGTGGTCGAACAACCACTCCGCGTCGGGGATGCGCATGCGGATGCAGCCGTGCGAGGCGGAGTACCCGATCGAGGCCGCGTCTGGAGTACCGTGCATCCCCACACCGGCCGCGTCGAGGCCCATCCAGCGCGTGCCGAGCGGGTTGCCCGGGCCCGGCGGGATCGGCTTCAGGCCCTGCGCCCACGCCGAGTCGGGCGGGCGCCACCAGGGATCCCGCTGCATGTCGACCACGTGCCACGAGCCGAGCGGCGTGGGGTACGTCGACTGGCCCGTCGCGACCGGGAACGTCTGCCAGGGACTCGTCCCGTTGTAGAGATGCAGCTCGTTCGAGCCGCGGTAGATGACGACGATCGCACCGAAGTCGCTCGAGGTGACGGATGGCGCGACGCTCTTCCAAGCCGGGCGGACGACGCCGGAGCGCCGAGCGATCGCGAGCGTGCCCATGATCCGCTGCGAGGTCTTGACGCGGTCGAGCTCTACTCCGTACTTCCCGCGCGTGATCACCGGGCGCAGACCGCTCAGCCAGGCCGTCGCGTTCTCGGGCTCGATCGAGAGCCGCTCGTCCAGCGCGGCGACGTAACGGTTGATCTGCCGCGCCGAGACATTGGCGCGCAGCGGGAGCTTCTGGCCGGGCCGCGCCTTCAGCACGCGCCCGACGGCGGCGTCGGTGTCGACGGTGGCGCCGAGCGCGGCCGGCCGCACGCTCCAGTGCTTGCGGAAGAAGGTGAAGTGGAGCGGGCGGTTGTACCACCAGTGGATCGCCGCACGCGCCTGCTCGGAGCTCAAGCCGCCGACCCGTAGTCCACCGATCCCGACGCCGGCCGGCACCACGGCCGTGCGCTGGGCGCTCGGGGCGGCGGCTCCCGAGGCGATCGCGGCCAACGCAACGAACAGCACGAACCGCTTCACGCGGAGGATTGTAAGGACTCCGTAGGCGGGACGGTAGGCTCGGCGCCGTGACCAAGCAACTCTGGGCACCGTGGCGGCTCGAATACATCAAGCGGGCCGATGAGCAGGGAAGTTGCGTGTTCTGCGAGGCGGCGGCGGGCGACGACGAGCAGGGGCTCGTCGTCCATCGAGGCGAGAACGTGTTCGTGCTGCTGAACAAGTTCCCGTACGCCTCCGGGCACCTGATGATCGCTTCGTACCGCCATGTGGGCGATTTCGCCGACCTTACGGACGAGGAGGCGCTCGAGGTCCACCGCCTGGCGGAGGCCGGGCTCGCCGCTCTGGCCGAAGCCTACGCGCCGCAGGGCTACAACCTGGGCTGGAACCTCGGCCGAATCGCGGGCGCGGGGATCGTCGATCACGTTCACCTCCATGTCGTTCCACGTTGGGCCGGCGACACGAACTTCATGCCGGTCTTCGCGGACGTGAAGGTGATCCCGGAGCATCTCGTGGAAACCCGTCGGCGCCTCGCGGAGGCCTGGCCTCGGGTCAGCGCACCTTGAACGTCCCGAGCCCGAGCAACTGGCCGTAGCGGCTCTTCGCCCTCGGGCCGAAGCCGGGCCACACGTACCAGACGTACGTCCCCCTACGAAGGGAGAAGCTATGCCCTGCGTAGGCCCAGCGCCTTGCGAGCGGTCGCCGGGCCTTCGCGGGCCAGGAGCTGAGGATCTTCTGGCCGCGGTAGTACACCTGCACGTTGTAGAAGGTTGCCTTCCGGACAGCAGTCCAGCGAAGAACCGGAGCCGAGCGCACGATCCCACCGTCCCGCGGAGAGGTGAGCAGGGCGCTCGGAGGGACACGCGCCGACCGGCCACGCGAGGCGTTCTGGTCGTGGTCGTAGCTCACCACGAGGTAGCGGTAGTAGCCGCCGTTCTTGAAGCGCTTGTTCGTGTACGACTGGCTCTTCCCGCTGTACAGGAGCGTCCTCGGCTGGCTCTTCGGGCTCGTCGTGACGTACACCGCGACATGGTCGAAATCCGCATCGCTCGGCTTGCGCCAGCGGAGCTGGAGCCGGCCGTAGGAGACGTTTCGGCGAAGCTGCGAGACGTTCGCGGGAGGCGTCAGGTCGGCGGTCGGCGGGCCCACACCCGCGATCTGCCAGGAGTAGATGGCAGGCGAGGAATCGGTGTTTCCGGCCGCGTCGATCGCCTGAACGCGGAAGACGTGCTGCCCGTCACCAAGCCCCGCGTAGCTCTTCGGCGACGCGCACGGCGTGAAGCCGGACGCGTCGAGGCTGCAGGCGAATGTCGCGCCCGGCTCGCTGCTCGTGAACGCGAACTTCGCGGAGGGGGCCGTGCTCCGCGCAGGCGGGGTCTCGGCGATCGCGGTCTGCGGCGGGAGCGTGTCGACCGTCCAGGAGTAGGTGGTCGGGAGGCCGGGGTTCCCGAGCGACACGGCGCGGACGGCGAAGGTGTGGGAACCGTCGGCGAGATCTTTGTACGGCTTCGGGCTCGTGCAGGACGCGAACGCCGCGCCGTCGAGCCGGCACTCGAACGTGCTCCCGGCGTGCTGCGTCGAGAAGCTGAAGCTCACGCTCGTGCGGTTCGTCAGCAACGGGGGCTTGTCCGTCAGCGTCACGCGCGGGTGCACGGTGTCGATCGTCCACGCGAAGGAGGCCGGCGTGGGGTCGCGGTTCCCGACGGCATCGACGGCGCGCACCCGGAACAGATGCAGGCCGTCCGCGACGTCGCTATAGGTCGCCGGGCTCGAGCAGCCGGCAAAGCCGCCGCCGTCCAGGGCACATTCGAAGTGGTCGAGTCCCGCCCCGCCGTCGGCTCCGCCGAATTCGAACCTGGCCGAGGAGCTTCCGCTCGGGTCCATGGGCCCGCTCGCGATCATCGTCTCGGGCGGAACGGTGTCGGCGTGCCAGGTGAATGAGGCAGGCGTCGGATCGATGTTGCCGACGAGGTCGATGGCACGCACCTCGAAGGTGTGCTCGCCGTCGCCGAGGCCGCTGTAACCGGCCGGGTTGGCACACGGCGTGAACGCCGCGCCGTCGAGGCTGCACTGGAAGCCTGCGACGCCGGAGTCATCGTTTCCGGCGAAGGCGAACGCGGCCGACGCGTTCGTGAAGGCCGGAGGCTGGCCCTGAATCGTCGTCTCGGGCGGCGTCGCGTCGACCGTCCACGCGACCGAGTCGGGCGTCGGATCGACGTTCCCGGCCCGGTCCACGGCCCGCACGGCGAAGGTGTGCGCGCCGCTCGGCAGCGTGTAGCTCTTCGGGCTGGTGCAGGGCGCAAAGCCGCCGCCGTCGACGCTGCACTGGAAGCTCGCGACGCCGGACCCGCCCGGATCGCTCCCGGAGAACGCGAACGAGGCGGTCGGGCCGGTCAGCACCGGGGGCGTGCCCTGAATGCCGGTCTCCGGCGCCGTGCCGTCGAGGACGAGAGTCGGCTGACCCTGCGCCGTGAAGGAACCGGCCGAGCCGGAGAGCGAGGTCGTCCAGACGTAACTGCCGTCGCCGGGAGGCGTCGTGAGGACGCTCAGCGTCACGGCCAAGGTACCGCCCGCGCAAAGGGCGGAGCCTGCGTTGGGAGCTGCGAGGTCGATCGAAGCCGAGCTCAGGGTGACGGTCCAACTGCCGGTGCACGGACCGGAGACGATCGCCGCCTGGGGCGGATTGACGAGCCCGTCCACGGTCACGCCGGCGGGAATCGAAACGGTCCCTTGCGTCGCGGCATCAGGAGAGCTCGGGAGGTTGGTGATCCCGACCACGTAGGTGCCGAGCCCCGGAGGCTGGGTGGCGCTCGGTGAGATGCCCGCCACGAACTTGTCGGTCGGGGCCGCGCGGGCGACGAGGGGCGCGAAGAGCAGCAGCCCGGCGAGACCCGCAGCCGCGAGGTAGGCGCGGATCACGACGCGATCACGCCCCAACGTTCGATACCGATTCGTTTGCGAGGCGCACCGCCCCGCCCGCCGCAGATTTCATGCATGTCAGCGCACCCTGAAGGTCCCCTGTCCGAGTAGCTGCCCGTAATGACTCTTCGCCTTCGGCCCGAAGCCCGGCCAGACGTACCAGACGTACACGCCCTTGCGGAACGAGAAGCGCCGGCCGGCATACGTCCAGCTCCGTGTTATCGCTTGCCGCGGCTTCGTGGGCCATGCGCTGAGGATCTTCCGGCCACGCGAGTAGACCTGGACGTTGTAGAAGCTCGCCTTCGGAACCGCGGCCCAGCGGAAGGTCGGCACCGAACGGACGGCGCGACCTTCGAGCGGAGAACGGAGGAGCGCGCCGGTCGGGACGACGACGGAAGCCCCTCGCGATGCGTTCTCCGCGTGGTCGTAGGAGACGACCAAGTAGCGGTAGTAGAGGCCGTTCTTGAACTTCTTGATCGTGTACGACTGCGCACGGCCCTTGTAGAGGAGCGTTCGCGGCGGGCTCTTCGCACTCGTCGAGACGTAGACCCCGATGTGGTCGAAGTCGGCGTCGGCAGGGCTTTTCCACCGGAGGCGGAGGAGGCCGTAGCCCACCGTCGGCTTGAGCCGGCTCACGTTTGCGGGCGGCAAATCGACGACGCCCCCGCCGCCCGTAATCTTCCAGCCCCACGTGGCGGGCGAGGAATCTGCGTTGCCGGCCGCATCGACGGCCTCGACGTGGAGCGTATGGGCGCCGTCCGCGAGCCGCGCAAACGTCTTCGGCGAGGTGCACGGCGCGTAGCCGCCGGAGTCGAGGGCGCAGGCGAAGGTCGACTGCGGCTCCGAGCTCGTGAAGGTGAACCGCGGCGACGCGGTGTGGCTGTTCGGCGGCGGCCCGGACGTGACCGTCGTCTCGGGAGCCACCGTGTCGATCTTCCAGGTGTACGCCGTTGCGAGCCCGATGTTGCCGAGGGACGTGGCTCGTACCGAGAACGTGTGCGAGCCGTCGGCCAGGGCGCGATACAGCTGTGGGCTCCCGCAGGCAGCGAACGAGCCACCGTCGAGCCGGCATTCGTAGGTGCTCCCGGCCCGGTTCGCGGCGAACGCGAACGTGACGCTCGTCCGGTTGGTCAGGAGCGGCGGCTTGTCCGTGATGGTGACGAGCGGGTGGACGGTGTCGATCGTCCAGGTGTACGCGGCGGGAGCGCTCTGGTTGCCGAGCGCGTCGCGGGCCGTGACGCGGAAGGTGTGCGACCCGTCGGCAAGACCCGAGTACGTCACGGAACCCGACGGGCAGCCCGCTGCAGCGCCACCGTCGATGCGGCACAGGAGCGCTGCGCCCGGCTCGGCATCGGAGAAGGTGAAGGTCGCGCCGCTCGTGCCGTTGGGCGTGGAAGGCGCTGCGGTGATGATCGGCGGCGGAGGCGGCGTCGCGTCGATCGTCCACGCGTACGTGGCCGGAGCCGGATCGATGTTTCCGGCGGCGTCGATGGCCCGAACTCGGAAGCTATGGGCACCGTCCGAGAGCGAGGTGTACGTCGTCGGGTTCACGCAGGCGCCGAACGGCGCCGAGTCGAGCGAGCACTGGAAGCCCGTCACGCCGGAGGCGTCGGATCCGGTGAACCCGAACGTCGCGGAGCGGCTAGAGCTCTGGCCAGGCGGGAAGCCGAGGAGCGCGGTCTGCGGCGGGATCGTGTCCACAGTCCATGTGTAGGAGGCCGGGGCCGGAGAGACGTTTCCGGCCAGGTCGATCGAGCGCACCGTGAAGGTGTGTGCGCTGCTCGCGAGGCCCGAGTAGGCCTGGGGGCTCGAGCAGGCGGCGAATGCGCCGTCGTCGAGCTTGCACTGGAACGTCGAGCCGGCCTCGTTCGCGGTGAACGTGAACGACGGGCTCGGGTTGTTTGTGAGCGACGAAGGGGTGCCTGTGATCGCGACGGTGGGCGGAACGAGGTCGATCGTCCAGTCGAAGCTCGCCGACCCCTGGTTGCCGGAGAGGTCTGTGGCTTCGACCGCGAACACATGGTCGCCGGCAGCGAGGTCCGAGTAGCCCTGGGGGCTCGAGCAGGGCGCGAATGCGCCGTCGTCGAGCTTGCACTGGAAGCCCGACACCTGCTTGTTCGCCGCAAAGGAGAAGCTCGCATCGGTCGCGTTCGTGGGATCCGGGTGGGCGGAGCTGATCGAGATGACCGGCTGGTCGGTGTCGATCGACCACGAGACGGACGCCGGGCTCGCATCGATGTTCCCTGCCCCGTCGATCCCCCTGACGGCGAACGTGTGCGGGCCGCTCGCGAGGCCGAAGTACTCCTCCGGGCTCGTGCAGGCAGCAAACGCGGCACCGTCGAGCTTGCACTGGAAGGTCGCGCTCTCGCTCGCCGTGAACGTGAACGTCGCGGCGGTGGAGTTCAGGGAGGGAGCGGGCGAGGTGATCGTCGTGTCCGGCGCCACGGTGTCGACCACCCAGGTGAAGGACGCGGGGCTCTGGTCGACGTTCCCGGCCACGTCCGTCGCACGCACCGTGAAGGTGTGCGAACCGTCGCTCAGGCCCGAGTAGCTCTTGGGGGCCGTGCACGTGCTGAACACGCCGCCGTCGAGGGCGCACTCGAAGCCCTCGACCCCGGACCCGGCGTCCGTGCCGGTGAAGCTGAACGACGCGTTCGTGGCGGACGTGAGACTCGCGGGATGCGTGCCGATCGTCGTCTGCGGCGCAATCGTGTCGACCACCCAGGTGTACGAGTCCGGAGTCGGATCGACGTTGCCGGCGAGGTCGACCGCCCGCACCTTGAAGGTGTGGGGACCGTCGGACAGGCTCGAGTAGCTCTTCGGGCTCGGGCAGGCGGAGAAGGCGCCGCTGTCGAGAGCGCACTGGAAGCCCGCCAGGCCGGAGCCCGATCCGTCGTCGCCGCTGAACTGGAACGACGCACTCGCGGAGTTGCTGGGATTCGCCGGGCTCGTGTCGATCGTGGTCCGCGGTGGGACCGTGTCGACGAGCCAGGTGAAGGAGTCCGGGCTCGCGTCGATGTTTCCCGCGTGGTCGACCGCTCGCACCGAGAAGGTATGCGAGCCGTTGGCGAGATTGGAGTAGGCCTTCGGGCTCGCGCAGGCGGTGAAGGCTCCGCCGTCGAGCTTGCACTGGAAGCTCGCCACTTGGGAGCTGTCGTCGCTGCCGGTGAAGGCGAAGGACGCGCTCGTCTGGGCGGAGGGATCTGCAGGGTGCGAGCCGATCGAGGTGTTCGGCGCGACGGTGTCGATGAGCCAGGAGCGCGTCGCCGGAGGGCTCTCGCTGCCCGCGGCGTTCTTGGACTTCACCTGGAACGTGTGGGTTCCGTCGCCCAGGGCGGAGTAGGTCTTGGGGCTGGTGCACGACGAGAAGGCGGCGCCGTCCAGGCCGCAGGTGAAGATGGCTCCGTTCGCACTCGAGGTGAACGCGAACGTGGGCGACGTGTCGTTGCTCGCGTCGCCCGGGCTCGAGGTGATCGTCGTCGTCGGGATAGTGGTGTCGATCGTCCAGTTGAAGGCGTCCGGGCTCGGATCGACGTTGCCGGCCTGGTCGACCGCGCGCACGGAGAAGGTGTGCTGGCCGTCCGCCAGGCCTGAATAGCTCTTCGGGCTGGTGCAGGCGGAGAAGCCCGCTCCGTCCAGCTTGCATTGGAAGCTCGCCACCGAGCCGCCCGGATCGCTTCCGTTGAAGCCGAACGAGGCGCTCGCCGACGGGCTGGGATTCGGCGGGTTGGAGCTGATCGTCGTATCGGGCGGGTTCGCGTCGACCGTCCAGGTGAACGTGTCGGGGCTCGGATCGACATTGCCGGCCTGGTCGATCGCGCGCACCGAGAACGTGTGCGAGCCGCTGCCAAGCGTGTAGCTCTTCGGGCTGGTGCAGGCCGAGAAGGCGCCGCCGTCGAGCGCGCACTGGAAGCTCGCCACGCCCGAGCCGGAGCCGTCGCTGCCGCTGAACGAGAACGAGGCGGTGGCGTCCGTCAGTGGCGGAGGCGAGCCAGCGATCGTCGTGTCCGGCGGCGTCGCGTCGACTGTCCAGGTGAACGAGTCGGCGCTCGGATCGACATTGCCGGCCTGGTCGACCGCCCGCACTGCGAACGTGTGCGAGCCGCTCGCGAGCGTGTAGCTCTTCGGGCTGGTGCAGGCCGAGAAGGCGCCGCCGTCGAGCGCGCACTGGAAGCTCGCCACGCCCGAGCCGGAGCCGTCGCTGCCGCTGAACGAGAACGAGGCGGTGGCGTCGGTCAGTGGCGGAGGCGAGCCAGCGATCGTCGTGTCGGGCGGGGTCGCGTCGACGGTCCACGTGAACGTGTCGGGGCTCGGATCGACGTTCCCTGCCTGGTCGACCGCACGCACCGAGAAGGTGTGCGCGCCGCTCGCCAGCGTGTAGCCCTGCGGGCTCGTGCAGGCCGAGAAGGCGCCGGCGTCCAACTTGCACTGGAACCCGGCCACCCCGGAACCTCCGCCGTCGTCACCGGTGAACGAAAAGGAGGCCGTTGCGTCGGTCAGCGGCGGCGGCGAGCCCGCGATCGTCGTGTCCGGCGGCGTCGCGTCGACCGTCCAGTTCAATGAGTCGGGGCTCGGATCCACGTTGCCTGCCTGGTCGACCGCGCGCACGGCGAAGGTGTGCGGGCCGTCCCCCAGGCCCGAGTAGCTCGCCGGGCTCGTGCAGGCGGTGAAGCCCGAGCCGTCGAGGCTGCACCGGAACCCGGCCACGCCCGAGCCGGAGCCGTCGTCGCCGGTGAAGGCGAATATGGCGCTCGTCGATGCAGTCGGATCCGTGGGGCCCGAGCTGATCGTGGTGTCGGGCGCGGTGGCGTCGACCGTCCAGGTGAATGTGTCCGGCGTGGGATCGAGATTCCCGGCCTGGTCGACCGCCCGGACGGCGAAGGTGTGCGAGCCGGCGGCGAGGCCGGAGAAGTTCTCGGGGCTCGTGCAGGCGGCAAAGTCGCCGGCATCCAGTTTGCACTGGAAGCCCGCCACTCCGGAGCCTCCGCCGTCGTCCCCGGCGAACGCGAACGACGCCGTAGCATCCGTGAATGGGGGCGGCGACCCCTGGATGGTGGTGTCCGGGGCGTCGGCGTCCACCGTCCAGCTGACGGAGTCCGGGCTCGGATCGACGTTCCCTGCCTGGTCGAGCGCCCGCACCGCGAACGTGTGCGAGCCGCTCGGCAGCGTGTAGCTCTTCGGGCTGGTGCAGGCCGAGAAGGCGCCGCCGTCGAGCGCGCACTGGAAGCTCGCCACGCCCGAGCCGGAGCCGTCGCTGCCGCTGAACGAGAACGAGGCGGTGGCGTCGGTCAGGGACGGAGGAGACCCGCCGATCGTCGTGTCCGGCGCGGTCGAGTCCTCGACGTAGGGAAAGCCGCCCGAGCACGGCGAGACGGCCGGCGTGAGGTCGGCCGCGGTCGCGTAGAACGTCGTCGTAGCGTCGCTGGGCACCGGCACTGTGACGGCGACGTGGAAGTCGCCCGACCCATCCGCGGTGCCCGTTCCCACCACCCCGAGAAGGCAGCTGCTGTCGGTGTAGACCGTGATGAGGGATCCCGGGTCGGCGGTCCCGTTGAGGGTCGGGGTGTTGTCACTCGCCGGTGAGCTCGGCGTGCTCGAGACGATCTGCGGCGTCGCCGGGTCGAAGGCCGCTCCGGCAAGCGGAATCGCGGTCGCGAGCGCGACCAGGCAGGTGGCGGCGAGGTAGCGGATCAAGACCCTAGGAGCGCGATCGCCAGTCCGAGGCCGATGCTGATTGCTGTCGCGACGGCGCCGTACATGATCGCTTCCCGGTTCTCGTAGACCGGCTGCGCGATCTGTCTCGGCAGCATCGCTGGCGGCGTTGCGGCGACGACGATGACGAGCAGCGACAGGCCCAGCGCCACGCCGAGCAACAGCGCGAACGAGTTAGAGGAGCGCTTGGTCGAGGCGCCCGCGACCCGCAGGGAGGGGGCCGCCCTGGCCGTCTTCGGCGCGACGGCGATCGCCTTGGCCTTCTTCGTCGCCTTCGCGTGATGGCGCTTCACGACCTTGTGCTTCACGACCTTGTGCTGCTGCTTCTTCTTCACGGGCGGCGGGGTGACGACACGCGCTGGAGGAGGCGGCGGGGGAGGTGGTGGCGGCGGCGGAGGTGGCGGCGGCGGAGGGGGCACGTGGGTCGGCGCAGGAGGTGGCGGCGGCGCCGGGGGCGCTTGCGGAGGAGGCGGCGGCGGCGGCAGCGGGTGCGGGACCGTGCGTGTCGGCGGCGGGTCGGGCTTAGGAATCGTCGTCGAGCCGGGGGCGGCCGCGATCCCTCCGACCGCGAAGGACCCGGCGAAGCCGAGGAGCGCCAGGCACGCGAAGAGGACGAGCCGAATTCGGCCGACAAGTCCCCACGACCTGGCGATGCCAGATCGCCAGCTTCGATTCATTTTCAGTCTCGGCCCCCCTCCCCCAAGCCGACTTGCCGCACTACATCGAAAGTAGCACGGAAATCGCGATATAGGAATGTCCCGGGACCGGGTTTGGCGTCCGCTCAGGAAAGTGATTCTGCGACCGCGGCGACGGTCCGCTCGATCTCCTCGTCGCCGTGCGCCGTGGAGAGGAACATCGCCTCGTTCTGCGAGGGCGCGAGGTAGATGCCGCGGTCGAGCAAATGCCGGAAGAGCGCGCCGTAGTCGTCGACGAAAAGCGTCGCCATCGCGCCGACTCGCTCGAAGCGGCCGTACTCCGTGAGGCCGTCGAGTCGCCGGCCCTTCCGCTCCAGCTCGGCGTAGAACTCAGCCGTCAGGCGCCGGAGCACCGAGAGGCCCGCGGCGGTTGCCAGCGGATTCCCCGAGAGAGTCCCGGCCTGGTACACGTCGCCGGCCGGCGCGACGCGTTCCATCAGCTCCGCCCGGCCGCCGAAGGCCGCGAGCGGCAGGCCGCCGCCGACGATCTTGCCCAGCACGGTCAGGTCGGGCAGAACGCCGTAGCGCTCCTGAGCACCGCCCCGGGCGACGCGGAAGCCCGTGATCACCTCGTCGAACACGAGCAGCGCGCCGCTGTCGTCGCACAGGCGCCGTAGCCCCTCGAGGAAGCCGTCAGCCGGCGGGACGACGCCCATGTTCCCGGCGACCGGCTCGACGACGACGCAGGCCGCGCCCCCGATCGTGCGCTCAACCGCCTCGAGGTCGTTGTACTCGACCACGCGGCCCTCCCCGGAAGCCCGGATGCCGAGCGTGCGCACGCCCGAGCCGGCCTCGGAGAGGAACGGGTCCGCGTGCCCGTGGTAGCCGCCCGCGAAGCGGACGAACGGCTCTCGCCCGGTCACCGCGCGCGCGAGCCGGAGAGCCGTCATCGCCGCTTCCGTCCCGGACGAGACGAGCCTCACCATCTCGACCGACGGCACGGCGGCGACGATCTCCTCGGCGAGCTCGACCTCACGCTCGGTGGCCGCTCCGAAGGTCGTCCCCTGTCGCGCGGCAGAAACCACGGCGTCGACCGTCTCGGGGTCGGCGTGCCCGAAGATGAGCGGGCCCCACGAGAGCACCCAGTCCACGTAGCGGCGTCCTTCGACGTCCTCGAGGTAGGCGCCCTCGCCACGCGCGGCGAAGAGCGGGACCTCGAGCCCGACCGCCTTCATCGCGCGCACGGGCGAGTTCACTCCGCCCGGAATCACCTTCAGCGCCCGGGCGTAGAGCTCAGACGATCTCACTCCCGGTCGTCGCGAAGGGCGAAGAGGTCGCGCAGCGGCTCGGAGCCGGCCTCCTTCGCGCGCACCGTGGGAGCGTGCAGGAGCTTGTTCACGATCTGGGCAGTGAGCGTCTCGACGGTCTCGCGCTCGCGGGGCGACAGGTCGGCGAGGCGCGAGCCCGCACGGGCCAGCTCCTCGGAGCGGATCTCCTCGGCGCGGCGGCGCAGGTCGCGGATCGCGCCGGCGGCGTCGCGCGAGCGGCGCCACTCGGCGAAGCGGGCCGCCTCCTCGGCGACGATCGCCTCCGCCTCGCGCACGTCCTCCTCGCGGCCGACGAGGCCCTCGCCGAGCGCGTCGATGTCGAAGAGCATGCAACCCTCGAGCTCCCCGATCGCCGCGTCGAGATCGCGCGGGACGGCGACGTCGACCAGCACGAGCGGCTTCTCGCGCGGTCGCACGGCCTCCGCGTGCAGGATGGGGTACGGGCAGCGGGTGGCCGAGATGACGAGGTCGGCCTCGGGAAGCTCGACGGCCACGGCGTCGAAGGCCGCCGCCCTGCCCCCGACCCGCTCGGCGAGCTCCTGCGCGCTCTCCAGCGTGCGGCTGGAGACGACGACCTCGGCGCCGCGCCTGCGGAGGTCATGCGCCGCAAGCTCGCTCATCTTGCCCGCCCCGAAGAGCAGCGCCCGCCGCCCCTCGACGCCGCCGAGCTCCCGGGCGCCGACCTCGACCGCCGAGGCGGCCACCGATTCCGGCAGCTCGTGGAGCCTCACCTCGGTGCGGACCCGCTTGCCCGCGTGCAGCGCGTCCTCGAAGAGCCGGTTCAGCAGCGCGCCGGTCGCACCGGCCGTGCGCGCCGACTCGTAGGCCAGCCGCACCTGCCCGAGGATCTGCGACTCCCCCGGGACGAGCGAGTCGAGGCCCGCTGCGACCCGGAAGAGGTGCGACACGGCCTCCCCGTCGTCCCAGCGAGCGAGCACGCCTTCCAGCTCGAGGTCGGAGCGTCGCTCGAGCTCCTGCCGCGCCCGCTCGGGCTCTCCGCCGAAGAGGTAGACCTCCGTGCGGTTGCACGTGGAGAGCACGACCGCCTCGGACCCGTCGCCCGCGAGCTCGGAGGCCAGCCCCGCCTCGTGCCCCTCTCCGAGATAGAGCCGTTCGCGCACCTCGAGCGGTGCGTGGTGGTGCGAGACGCCCACGGCGAGCAGGCGCTGAGTGTCGTGCGGTGAGGCCAACGAACCTCGGCGATCCTACCCCGCAGGGCCTTGTAGCAGCGGCCAGAGCGACGTACGCTGGGTGAAATCTCCTGCGGCGCTGGACCCCAAGGGGGCGTTGACGCTGGCCCAAGCCGTACCGCAGCCCGAACGATCTCGCTGGAGCATGATCGCCGACGCGATTCGCGGCCGCGAGCGCGCACACGCCGCGGAGTCGGCCTACGACGTCACGACGTCGTTCGCCGAGGTCGTGTGGGCCCATTCCGAGCGTCAGCACGAGATCGAGCAGGGGATCGTCGATGGGCCCTGGGAGAAGCAGTACCGGCGCCGCCTGAAGCGCTTCAAGGACGAGCACGGGGACATCGTCGACTCGTACTGGTGCCGGTACGAGGCGTCTGGCGTCGCGCTCACCATGAAGCGGGAACCGCGCAGCATGTTGAACTTCCTCCGCGTGGACCCGATCCTCAAGCTGCACGCCGCCACCGACTGGCGCACCGAGAGCGCGCCCGCGATCGCCTCGTCGGTCCACCGCTGGGAGGCGACCGCGATCAAGGCGACCGAGATACTGCGTGGGACGAGTGAGAAGATCGCCCTCCACCGGATCTTCGCGGCCGTCACGCGCCTGCTCGCTTACGTCGATCGCGAGCCGGACACGAAGGCCTTTCCGGGCGCGACCCTCGAAGACGTGCTCAAGGAGCAGAAAGCCGAGCGGGCGGAGGTCGAGGACTACTACCAGCGGGCAGGAGAGAACTCGGCGCGGATCGTCTACTTCCGTGGGATGATCTGGGGAACGGTGGCGCTCGCGGCCGTCGTCGGCGGCGGCTTCTTGCTGACCTGGTGGATCGGGTGGCTCGATCCCGACGACACGGCGACCTACACGCTGTTCGTGACCGTCGCGATGGGCGCGGGCGGCGCGATTCTGAGCGTGATGACCCGCATGGCGAGGCGCGACGGCTTCAACCTCGAGTTCGAGGTGGGCCGCAAGTCGATGCGCTACCTCGGCGCGTTACGCCCCTGGATCGGTGCCATGTTCGCGCTGGCCGTGTACGTGGCTTTCAAGAGCAAGCTCGTCGACCTTCTTCCGGACGTGCCCCACGACATCTACTTCTACGCGACGGTCGGTTTCCTGTCGGGCTTCAGCGAGCGGCGGGCGAAGGTGCTCCTGGACAGCACCGGCGTCGGCTCGGACGCGGAGCCGGCGACCGCCCCGAAGTAGCGTCGCGGATCAGCGGAGCAGCTCGTCCGCGACACGGGCGCCGATCGCGAGACACGCGGTCGCGGCCGGCGAGGGCGCGTTGATGACGTGGAGGATGTCGCCTCGGCGCTCGAGCAGAAAGTCGTCGACGAGCGTCCCGTCGCGCTCGAGCACCTGCGCACGGATCCCCGCGGGCCCGAACGAGACGTCGCGGAGGCGGAGCTCCGGAACGTAGCGGCGCATCTCTCGGACTGCGGCGCGCCGGACCACGTCCCGCCAGACCTCGCCTGCGCCGGTCCGCCAGTAGCGACGCGCCAGCCGGTAGATCCCGGGCGAGGTCAGCAGCTCGAAGGCATCGCGAGGCTCGACGCTCGAGCGGCGGTAGCGCTCGCGCGCGAACGAGGGAACCGCGTTCGGCCCCGCCCACACCTGGCCGTCGATGCGGCGCGTGAAGTGGACGCCGAGAAACGGAAACGCCGGGTCCGGGACGGGGTACACGAGCCCCCTGACGAGGTCGGCGGAGGGCGGCGCGATCGCGAGGTAGTCGCCGCGGAACGGAGCGATGCGATGGCCCGAGCCGGCCAGGCGGTCGGCCTGGAGCCCTGCGCAGGCGACGACGCGCTGCGCCGGGACCTCGTCGACGTGCGTCACCTCGTGCCCGAGGAGCACCTCGCCGCCGCGCGCCTGCACGTCGTCAGCGAGCGCTCGGAGAACGATTCGGTAGTCGATCACCGCGCTCTCGGGGATGTGGAGCGCCCTGACGCCGGTGACGTGCGGCTCGACCTCACGCATCTCCGCCGCGCTCAGCTCGCGGGAGCCGACAACGCCGTTGGCCGCCGCGCGGCGGGTCAGCTCGTCCAGCCGTGGGAGCTCGTCGGAGGACGTGGCGACGATCAGCTTGCCGCACACGTCGTAGGGAATCGCGTGCTCGTCCGCAAACGCCAGCAGCGCCGCACGGCCCTCGCGGCAGAGCGTCGCCTTGAGCGACCCCGGCGGGTAGTAGACGCCTGCGTGGACGACCCCTGAGTTGCGGCCGCTCTGGTGCTTGCCCAGCTCCGGCTCCTTCTCCAGGACGGCCAGGCGCGCGCCGGGGCGGCGCTCGAGCAGCGCCCTCGCGGTCGCCAGGCCGACGAGGCCGCCGCCCACGACCGCTAGCTCGTAGTCCGCGTGCCGGAGGCCCGACGTCGCTACGCCCCGCGCTTCGCCTGGCGAAGCTGCTGTTCGGCTTGCTCGACCGCCGCGTCGGCCCGAGCGGCGGCGTCCTTCGTCTTCTCCAGGCGCTCTTCGGCCCGCGCCAGCTCACGACCGGCCGCGGCCGCCTCGCGTTCAGCCTCGCGGACCTTCTGCTGCGCGGCTCTCGCGTTCGAGCGGGCCTCTCGCAGCTCGGTCTGCGCAGCCTCGAGGCGCTCACGCTGCTGTTGCCGCTTGCTTTGCGGCGACGCGCGGCGCTTCGCCTGCTTCGGTCGAGGCCGGCGCTTCGCGCCTCCCGGCGCGACCGGGGCGAGCAGCTCGAAACCGGTCGGCTCGAGGTCGCCCGTGAACCGGCCCCGCGCGAGCAACTCACGCCCCTCGGCGGAGATCGCCGCCGCCTGCAGCGTCTGCATGACGCGGTTCAGCGCGGACTCGCTGCCGCGGCCCGCCTCAGCGAGGATTCGGCCGGCCCCGTCGCGAAGGCTCGCCAGCGCCTCGTGCTCGGTTTCCCGCGCCTCGTCCAGCCTCGTGCGGTCTTTCCCGGCGAGAACGCCCTCCTGGGCCTCACGCAGCCGGTGGCCCGCGTCGAGGAGCAGGTCGACGCCGCGCCGCTCCCGCCGGGCGAGCTGGTTGATCGTCCAGGCCGAGAGGGTCGGCTTCCGCAGGCTCTTGAGCTGCTTGGCCTCGTCGCGCCGGCCGGCATCCCTAAGCTCCCGGGCGAGCCGGTCGCGTTCTGGAACGAACTCGGCAGGGTCGAGCCCGTACAGGTGGTCGAGCTCGTTGTCGAGGGTGTCTACTGTGCTCCTCCATTCGGGAGCTCGTACCGTAGCTTTGCGCGCCGGCCGGGAGCTTCCGAATGCCTAGACTGGAGACCTTGGGGGCAACGCCACAGCGGCTCCGTCGGAGCCGAATCCCACCAGCACGTCCGTACCGATCCGGTGGGTGCTCGGCTGCGTACGAGCCGAGCGGTGCTAGGGAGGCCAAGCCGTCGAGTAGTGCTGGTGGTGCTGGTCGCGCTCGCCGCCGTGATCGCGACCGTCGCCGCACGCGTTGCGGCGTCTGCGCCGGCACGCCATGCGGGGTTCTCGGCGGCGCTCGCGTGTGGTTTGGACCGCTGGCCGATCAAGACCCTGAAGGACAGGCCGAACTTGCTGCGGGCACGAGGGACGACGATCGCCCACCTCGGAAGACTGCCGCGCCCGACGCCGTTCCCGCCGCCGGGCCGGCTTCTGCTCGAGCACCATATCTACACGGTCGTGGCCCAAGTCACGGCGATCCTGCCGCAGGCCGACCGCGACGACCATCTCTACCTGCGAAGCGGTCGGTTCAGGATGATTGCGGAGACGCCCTCCCCGCTCTGTACGGTGGGTGCGGCCGCGAACCGCCGCATGCAGATGAAGGGCGCGCGGGCGGTCGCGAAAGTCTGCACGAAGGCGCGCGTCACCGGGGTAGCGTTCTTCGACTATCAGTACCGGCTGCGTGGAGCGGCGCTAAACGCGATCGAGCTTCATCCGGTGCTCGGCTTCGACTGCCTCTCCGGCTCGTAGAGCTCGAGCGCGTTCTCGCAGAGGATGCGCCGCGCCGCCCACTCCGCGTCGTCGCCGAAGAGCTCCGAGAGCACCTCCGCAAGCGCCTCGCGCCACCACTTGGCCGCGAGGTAGTAGAGCTCCGGCGTGCGCGAGGCATCGGAGGCGTAGAGGAGCTTCGAGACCGGCGCGAGCTCGAGCGCCTCGCGCAGCACCTCGGCCGGCCGAGACACGAACGGGATCGTGAGCGAGAGGTCGAACCAGACGTTGCCGTAGACGTGCGCCAGCCAGCCCGCCTCGCGGACGAACGGGTAGCAGTGCAGGAGCACGAACGGCGTGTCGCTAAACCGGTCGAGCACGGGCTTCAGGTGGGCCGGGTCGGCGCGCGGGAGGTACAGGTCGGAATCGCCGAACCCGCAGTGCACCTGCACCGGGAGCGGGGCGCCGGTGTCCTCGTTGGCCTCGAGCGCTTCGACCACGAAGCCTTCCAGCCGCTCTGCCTCGAGGCCCGTCCGGTAGGCGGCGATCGTCTTCAGGCCGGCGAAGCCGCTCGCTCTGGCCCCCGCCACGTGCTCACGCACCGCCTCGGGCCCGAGCTCCTCGGCGACGCGCTCGATCCGCATCACCGGCCGCGCCTCGCAGCCGGCCAGCTCGCCCAGCTCCTGCCACGACGTCCCCTCGCCGGGCAGCGGATAGCCGTCGTCGACGAGCAGGAGCTCGGTGTTCGTCGCGTTCAGGAGCGCCGAGGCGTACTCGTCCGGCCGGGAGCTCAGACGGTGCTCGTAGACGGCGGCCTCCGCCGGCTCGCAGCCGAAGAAGGCGGCCAGCTCGCCGAGCGCGCGACGGTAGATGACCGAGCTGGCGACGTGCGGCCACTGGCGCGGGTCGGTGCTCTCCGAGAGCCAGCCGCGGAGCTCGTCCAGGGTCGGCTGCGCGCGGAAGATCCCGTGCGCGTGGTGGTCGACCAGCGCGACGCCGTTCAGTACTTCGAGAAGTGACCCTGCTGCTCGAATGCCTCGTCTCCCGCGGAGTACGCCTCCCACTCCGAGCGGCGCACTGCGAGATAGGACTCTGTCAGCACCGGGCCGAGCGCGTCGGTCAGGACCTCGTCGGCGGCCAGCGCGTCGAGCGCCTCCGCCTGCGTCGCCGGCAACCGCGACAGCCCGCGCTCCTCACGCTCGCGTTCGTCGATCGTCGCCGGGTCGACCTCGACCGGCTCGGGTGCCTCGAGCCCGCGCTCGAGCCCGTCCAGGCCGGCCGCGATCAGGCCGCCGACCGCGAGGTACGGGTTCGAGCTCGCATCCGCCGCCTTGAGCTCCACGTTCGTCGACGCCTCCTCCATTCCCTCGAACACCGAAGGGACCCGCACCGGCGCCTCCCGGTTGTCGTGGCCCCAGCACAGGTAGGCCCCGGCCCAGTACTGGGGGACGATCCGGTGGTACGAGTTGAAGCTCGGCGCGGTCAGGCCGCAGAGGCCGGGCAGGTGCGCGAGCACGCCTGCGATAAAGGAGCGCGCCTCGCCGGAGAGGGCGTCGGCGGCGGAGGCGTCGTGGAAGCGGTTGCGCGAGCCGTCCGCCTCCCAGAGCGAGAAGTGGACGTGGCCGCCGTTGCCCGCGTTTTCGGGCCACGGCTTCGGCGCGAGCGAGGCGACCATCCCGTGCTGTGCCGCCACGCCGCGAATCGTTTCCCGGACGAGCACCTGGTCGTCGACGGCCCGGAGCGCCGGCGCGTGCACCGTCGAGATCTCGTGCTGGCCGTGACCGAGCTCGGAGTAGTACTGCTCGAGCCCGATCCCCTGCTTCTCGAGCGCGTCCGCGAGCTCGTCCACGTAGTCCTGCGCCGCGGTCGCGCTGATCGTCGAGAAGCAGAGGCCGGAGTCGATCGGGACGAACTGCCCGTCCACCGCCACCGCGAGCGAGAACTCGTTCTCGAAGGCGACCTCGAGCCTCGCGCCCCGCCCGGCGAAGCGCGCCGCCATCCGCTTCAGGAAGGAGCGCTGGCACACCGGCGCCGCCTCGCCGTCGAGCTGGAGGTGGTCGACGAGCATCGCGCCCGTGCGCGGCGCGTACGGGAGCACGCGGAACGTGTCGGGGTCGGGCACGAGCCGCACCTCCCCCACCGGCCCCATCCCCTCGACCGGCTGGAGCTGGTCGAGCGAGTTCATGGCCTGCATGGCAACCGTCAGTCCGATGCCGCTCCGAACTCGCCCCTCCAATCCGCGGAGCGTGCTCGCCTTGGCGCGCACGGTCCCGTCGTTGCCGCACCAGAGGAAGCGGACGAAGCGGAGGCCCGCCTCGTCCGCCAGCATTACGACCTCGTCGGGCGTCACGCCGGCCTAGGTGTGGGCGTCGGCGCCTCCCGCCGGTGCATGTACTCGCTGATCGCGTAGATCAGCACGGCCGCGAGCACGGAGATCCCGCACAACGTCCCGAGCCAGATGCGCCAGTGGCCGACCGAGAAGAGGCCCGTCCACGGCGAGCGGAACACCACGTAGGCGCCGAACGCCGACGCGAGCATCCCGATCACGCCCGAGGCGTAGAGCACGTACGGATGCGCCGCCCGAACCTCCTCGAACCTCTCCGGGAAGGCCCGCTTGACGAGGAAGATGTCCGCGAACAGGAGCACCATCGAGATGCACCAGATCACGGTCACGCCGGCCTGGAAGAGCCAGTAGGTCTTCTGGTTGTTGTTGCCGCTGACCCAGGGGTTGAAGATCGCGATCACGAAGAGCGACGAGAGCACGGTCTGGGTCAGGATCGCGTAGACCGGCACCTTCGTCCGGTCGTTCACCTGGCCGAGCTGGCGCGGCATCCGCTGCTCCAGCCCCGAGACGAAGAGCAGCCGCGAGAACGAGTAGTTGTAGACGATCGTGTTCGAGACGAAGAACCAGATCAGCACGATCCCGATGATCGAGGCGAAGGCATGTGAGCCCCAGAAGCCGACCTGCACCGCCGAGAGTATGTCGGTCGTGTTGCCCACGCTTTTCGCGGCCGGGAGGGCGAGCATCGTGCCGAACGTCGCCCAGAGGTAGGCGACCATGACGACGATCGAGCCCCAGAAGAGGTACTTCTTGATCGAGCGCATGTTCACGATCTCGACGCCCATGTTCAGCGGGACCTCGATCCCGAGCAATGCGAGGATCACGAAGCCGAACCACGTCCACTCGCCAGAGTGGATGCTCCAGTTGCTCGCGGTTCCCCACCCGCCGGTCGCCGAGTGGCCGTCGCCGATCAGCCAGAGGATCCCGGCGAGCCCGATCACGAAGATCCCCGCACCGTAGAAGACGACGGCCCAGTTGGCGTACGTCTGCGTCATCCGCAGGCGCAGCATCGACATCAGCGCGGAGAACCAGAGCACGGCGAGGATCACGAGGCCCTGCTGCCAGGCCTTCGGCAGTCCACCCGTGTCGATGAACTGCCAGAGCGTCACGACTGCGTCGCCCGTCGCCACCATCACGAGGACTCCGGGCCACCAGGCGCAGAAGCCGGCGAAGAACCCCCAGAACGGCCCGAGCGCCTTCTGCGTCCAGACGTAGAGCGATCCCTCCTGCGGGAACATCTGCCCGAGCTGCGCGGTCACGAGCGCGCCGGGAATCAGGAAGACGACGAAGCCGAGGATCCAGTACGTGTAGGCCGACTGGTGAGCCTGCTGGATCGCCGACGCATTCACGATGAAGAGCACGATCGCGACGAAGATGATCGTCATGTCGAACGAGCCCAGGACCCGCGGCAGCATGCCCGGGGCGATCCGTTCGGAGATCATCACGCGCTCGTCTGCCTGGGCAGCCATAGCACCACCTCCAGAGTCGATCTACCTGGATTGTGAAGTTTGCTGCTAGTCGCCCAGGTCCTGCAAGAGCGACGCTACTCAGGGCATGCGCACACGATCTCGCCCTCCATCGTTCCGCTGATTCCGCCCTGGCCGCCTTCCGCCCTCGTCGGCTTGAAGCGGAACCGGTAGGTCCCGATCACCTGGCAGCCGACGAGCTGGGGGCGCTCGGACCTGCGGATCGTCCCGCAGAAGCGGCCCTCCATGAAGCCCTCGGCGTCGCAGCTCTGACACGCGTCGAAGGGCGGCTTCCGATGGGTTCCGGCGTTCGTGATCCCGGAGAGCGAGCCGATCGCAATCAGCGACCTGCCCTGCCAGATGAAATCGCCCTCATGGACGCCGCGCTTGGTCCCGTCGCCGCCCTCGAACGCGGTCACCAGGTTGCGAATCGTGAGGTCGCCGTCGAGCAGCTGACCGGTACGCGAGTCGCACGGCCTGTTCGTCGTCACCTTCAGGTGGACGAAGTGGATCGTCTTCAGCGTTCGGCAGCGGAGCTTGGCGCAGCGCTCGAGCGCGTGGTGAAGGGGCCTCAGCTCTCCCTTGAGGTTCTTCGAGAGCGCGGACAGGCAGATGGTGCGTTCGAGCAGGTCCCTGCTCCCTGCTCTGCATAGGTCGAGTGGCATGTCGACCTCCTTCCTGACGGCTGTTGCAGCCTTTGACTGCAAGACGAGCCCGGGAACGGGGACCTTCCGACAGCCTGCGGCGGCTCGTCAGGCACCCAGCCGCTCGGCCAGCCAGTCGTAAAGTGGGCCGTCGGCGACCTCGAGGAAGCGCGGCTCGAGCTCGTTGCCGGCAACGGCGAGCTGTTCGGCAACCGTGACGTAGTCGCGTCCTCGCTCGAGGTAGTACTGCGAGGCGAGCGCGGCCCAGGCGAGCGGTGTCTCGAAGTCCGCGGGCGACCGCACGTCAGGCTCGGAGCCGCGCGCGAGCAGCTCCCCGACGACCGCGGGGTCGCCGACCCACGCGGCGTGGTGAAGCAGCGTTCCCTCGGGCGAGCCGCCGACGACTCCGCGGAAGTCGACGCCGACCGCCTCGACCACGGCATCGAGGTGGCCCGAGAGGGCGGCGAGGATCAGCGTCTCCTGGGCGTCGACGTCCAGCGCCGCCGGGAGGGGTTGCGGAGCCTGCTCGCCGCGCGCGACTGCGGCGACGGCGAGATCCTCCGGTGCGACTTCCGTCGAGGCGCCCAGGTCGGCCAGCGTCTCGGCGACGTCCGTCCGTCCGCGCAGGACCGCGTGCTGGTACGGCGTTCGCAGTGGCACGTCGCCGCGCCACGTCTCTCCGCCCGCTCGGTCGAGCTCGGCGCCGTGCTCGGCGAGCAGCCGGATGTACTTCGAGCCGCGGCCGCGGCGGACAGCGTGCGCGGCGCTCGCGGCTTCGTTCGGGTCGGTGCCGGCCTCGAGCAGCAAGCGGACGTGCTCGTATCGATCGTCGTCGAGCGCGTGTGGCAAGGCGTTCGTGCCGCCGGGCGTTGCGCCGTGCTCGAGCAGCGCCTGCAGGCACTCCGTGCTCTCGGCCTCCGTCGAGTGGTAGAGCGACTCCCCGTCGTCGGGGTCCGCGCCGGCCTCGAGCAGCGCGCGGGTCAGCTCGGGGTGGTGGACGACTCCCGCCGCACCGTAGAGCGCGGACATCCGCCCGCCCTCGAAGAGGAAGTACGCGTTCGGGTCGGCGCCGCGGCCCAGCAGCTCCCGCGCGAGCCCATTTGACGCGTAGCAGGAGTGGCACACGTAGAGGAGCGGCGCCCAGCCCAGCGGGCCGCCCGGCTCGTTCGGGTCGCCGTCCCAGCCGCGGCCGAGCACGAGGCGTGCCCACGGGTCGCGCTCGATCTCCGGCCGCGCGGCGAGCATGCGATCCGCCCGCGCACAGCGGCGGCCAGTGGCCGCGGCCACGAATGCCTCCACGCTCGCCTCGGCGCCGGCGACGAGCGCGGGCCAGCTGGAGTAGCCATGCTCGCGCGCAACGACGAGCTGTGCCAGCGCCAGCGTCGGCTCGCGGCCGGCCAGCCGCGCGAGCGCGTGCTCGTCGCCGGCACGCGCGTCGCGCACGAGCTCCTTCGCCTGCTTGCGGAGCTGTTCGAGGTTCTGCTTCACGACGACCTCCTCCGAGAGGCCCGACGTCCGCGGCTTCGGGCGGAGAGAGATCGACGTGCGCTTGCTACGACCGACGAGGTGGGCTCAGCCCTGCCCGCGGACCGGATGCGCCCTCGCGCGCGCCGCGATCCTAACGCTAGGCGGCTGCCCGCGGGATCAGCGTCTGCTGTGCACTCGCGCTGACCGCGGGAGCTTCTTCCGCATCAGGAGCTTGTCGATGCCCGTCTCTCGATCCTCGGTGGTCGCGATCACCGAGAAACCCGAGCGCTCGTAAAAAGCCACGGCCCGCTGGTTGACGTCCCAGACCTCGAGCGTGAAGAGGTTGCCCTCGACCGCCGCCTTGCTCTCGACAGCCCTCAGCAGCGAGGCCCCGATGCCCTGCGACCGCGATTCAGGCCTGACCCAGATGAAGGTCGAGCACTGCACCCACGAGTACGGCGACGCCCTCGATCTCGCCTCCGGAGGTGGCGACGGTCGCCTGGTGCCAATGTTCCTCGCTAAGGATCGTCGTGGTGAATCGCGCAGTAGGCATCGCGCGAGGCGCTGCCGCCCAGGAGCGGCGGATACGCTGCCCCCGCCGCGATCGTGCGCGCTTCGCTTGCCGCGTCGTTCTCGATTTGCGCGACCACGAGATCCCGGGCCCCGGGCGTGGGGGCCGCTGCGAGCGCCTCCGCGTTGCGCCATGCCTTCTCGCGCCACGCGACGATCGTCTGGAAGAGCGTCGCGTCGTCGAGGCTCGTCGGCAGGTTGGTGTCGTCGATCGTCGGATCGAAGCGGCGAGCGATCTCGGCGATGACATCGTCGGTGACGCGGTTGAGGATCTGGTCGACGCGGTCGTGGTCGGGCTTCCTGCTCGTGCCGTCGGGCGCGACGAGGCCGATCGAGTAGAGCACTAGCGGAAGGTCTCGCTGCACGTGCGCATTGATTCCGAGGAACAGGTCTCCCACCGCCGAGTCGGTGTGCTGTGCCGCGGTATTGAACGCGATGCGCCAGGCCGGGGGAACGTCCTCGGTTCGCCCCGCTGCCCACGAGTCGTATGCCGCGAAGTAGTAGTGCGCGAAGAGTGTGTCTTCGTAGTTGACGAACGACGTGTCGTCGAAGAACGGCTCGTCGATCGTTCGGCGGTACTCCTCTGTGACGCGCAGGTACGTGAGCGAGAAGATCGCGTTGTGATCGCAGGACGAAGCGAGCGGGTCGAGGCGGCGCGTCATCTCGCGAATCGTCTTGTCGACACACTGGCTCCGCCCGGCGATGCAGTCATCGGGGCTCGCCGGGTCGTACGGAAGCGCGAGGCTCGGTAGGAGCGCGCTCCAGCCGACGAACGGTGGGTCGTCGGCGACCGCCGCACACGGTGCACCCAACGCGAGGATCAGCGCCCCCAGCGCGACGAGCCGTTTAGGCTTCACGTCCTAACAACGTCGTGGACGTCCGTACGGTTTCGCTTTGGGTTCTCCCGGCGATAGCCGTTACGACGACTCGGCGTCGTCCCCCCAACGTCTGCGGCATGAATCCAGCAGGGAAAACCGTCACTCGAGATCGCGTCGCCGCCTCGGCGTCGGCGGAGGGAAGCGATTCGTGCTCTGAGGCGGTCGAGCGCGCCGTCGCCGGATTGGGAAGGGAGCCGGGACTCGTCCTCATCTTCACGGCGGGCGACGTCGATCCCGAAGCGTCCGCACGCGAGGCGCAGATTGCCGCCCGCGGCGCTCGCGTCGCCGGCATGACGGGGACAGGGGCGTGCGGCCCGGGCGGGCCGCTGAAGACCGGTTGTTCCGCGGTTGCATTCTCGTCCTCGTTCGCGACCGGCGTCGGCCCGGTCGAGGCGCAGGACCCGCGCGCCTCCGGGCGCGACGCCACCGCTGCGGCACTCGCCGGGATGGGCGACGCTCCGCACGCGGCGGTCCTGCTGTTCGTCGACTCGGAAAGCGGCGACCAGGCAGAGGTCGTCGCCGGCGCGTACGAGGTAGCCGGCGGACGGGTTCCCCTCGCGGGTGGGGCCGCCGGCGGCCCGACCCGCGCGAGATTCGCCGACGGGCGCGCCCTCTCGAGTGGAGTCGTCGCCGTCGCGATTGGCGCGAGCTCACCGATCGGCGTCGGGGTCGCCCACGGCTGCGTTGCACACGGGGCTCCTTCGATCGTCACCCGGTCGGAGGGCCCGAACGTCATCCGGCTCGACGGCCGGCCCGCCGAGGCCGTGTACCTGGAGAAGCTCGGCGTCGAGGACGGCGACCTCGACGACGAAGCATTCGAGAAGCTCGCAATGGTTCACCCGCTGGCGGAACCGGAGCTGGGCGGCGGCCTCCAGCCGCGATACGTGCGAGCGCGCGCTGCCGGCGGCGTCCTCGTGTGCGCCACGAGCATCGAGGAGAACGCCGCCGTCATCGTGTGCGACCAGACGCCGGAATCCATCGTCGACAGCGCGTGCACGGCGGTCGAGGACGCCGTTGCGCGGCTCGAAGGTCCCGCCGAGGCGGCCGTCGCCTTCGTCTGCGCGGCTCGAAGCGTCTGGTTCCAAGGCCCTGTGGCCGCCGGCCTCGCGCGGCGCGAGCTGAACGCGCTCGCCGCGGCGTTCGGCGAGCCCGCGCCCTCGCTCGCCGGCGTCTACACGCGCGGAGAGATCGGCAGGTCGCGGGGAGCGAAGGGAGACCGAAACTACAGTGTCGTCGTTACTGCATTCGGCGCCGCGGACTGACGCGCAAGCCGAGCTGCTGCGGCGCTTCGTGGAGGCCGCGCGGCGGGCGCAGATCGTCGCGATCGTCAATCGCGCGCAGAGCGAGGACGAGCTCGGCGAGCTAGTCACCGCCGAGCTGTGCGAAGCATTCGAGGCCGAGGTCGCATTCGTGCTCGTCGGGTGTGACGACGAAGGCTACGCCGTCGCCGGGTCCTACGGGTTGCGGCCGGAAGAGGCCGAGTATCTCCTCGAGTACGGCCTGCCGGACGCAGCCGTCGAGGCGCCGCGAGGTGATGATGAATTCGTTCTGGGCTCGCTGGAGGCACGGGCGCTCGCGTGCGCTCCGTTCGTGGGCAGGACGCTCCGCGGCGTCGTCGGCGTCGCGCGCCTCTACGATCGGCGCTTCGACGAGGCAGAGGCGGCGCTGCTCGAGGCGGTCGCCGCGAGCATCGGCCACGCGCTCGAGCGCCTCCGCCTGGCGGAGGAACGCGACCGGCTGTACCGCGAAGCCGAGGAGCGCGGCAAGGCTGCGCGCGTGATCGGATCGATCGCCGATGGGGTCCTCCTCGTCGACGATGCCGGGATCGTCCGGCTCTGGAATCCGGCGGCGGAGGCGATCACGGGTCTGGCGCGTGAGGTCGTGGTCGGGCGGCGAGTCGAACAAGCAATTCCGGGCTGGACTGCGATCGCCGCTTCGATCGCGGTCGCGAGCGATCCGTCTTCCCCGGGCGCGTACGCGACCGCGGTACCGATCGACATCGACGGCCGTGAGCTTTGGCTTTCGATCAAGGGCGTCGCTTTCGTGGACGGGACGGTCTACGCGTTCCGCGACCTGACGGAGGCGCACAGGCTCGAGCAGCTGAAAGCCGACTTCATAGCAACGGTCTCCCACGAGCTGCGCACCCCCCTTGCGGCCGTCCACGGCGCAGCGATGACCCTCCAGCGCAAAGACATCGTCGCGGGAGGGGACGTGTTCGACCGTTTGCTCGTGGTGATCGCCGAGCAGTCGGACCGGCTCGCGGCGATGGTCAGCAACATCCTGCTCGCGAGCCGGGTCGATTCGACCGGTCTCGAGATGGCCACCGAGCCCGTGGACGTCGTGGCGCTCGCCGCCGACGTGCTCGCGACCATGCGCGCGGTTGCGGATGATCGATTGACGTTCGAGCTCGTCGCGCGGCCCGACCTGCCACCGCTGGCCGGCGATCGCGAGAAGTTGCGGCAAGTTGTAACGAACCTCGTCGCGAACGCTGCGAAGTATTCACCGGCCGGAGGCCGCATCGAGGTCGAGCTGAAGCCGTGTGACGGCGAGCTCCAAATCGCCGTTCGCGACGAGGGGTTGGGAATCGCGCCGGGCGAGCAGAGCTTGATCTTCGAGAAGTTCTACCGCGCCGACGCGAACATGACGCGAGGCGTGAGTGGCAGCGGGCTCGGGCTGTACATCTCGCGTGAGCTCGTCAACCTCATGGGCGGAACGATCTTCGTCCAGTCCGAGCTGGGCATGGGCTCGACGTTCGTCGTCACGCTGCCGCTCACCGTGCCTGTGTCGCCGGCCTGAAGACGAGCAGCAGAAGAAGGCAAGCCGGCACCCGCTCGAAGCGGACGACGGGGATCGAACCCGCGACTCCTCTGGGAAGCCGGTTCCGTTCGGCTCAACGGTGCGATTTCCGCCGCGTGCGCGCCAGTCTGCGCCGCCAGCCAAGCGAATCAGATGGACTCTCGAAGAGCGTTCGCCGCGGCTTGCAGACGGTCGCTGACCTCGGCTAGTTCTCGCGCCGCGAGGTCAATGCGCTCTTGCTGGGTATCTGCCCGCTCCTGCGCATCTTCGGCACCCTCGCGAAGTCTCTTCAGCTGCTGCGCCATGTCATCGACCTTATGGGTGAGCTCTGCCAGCTGGCCAGCAATGAGCGCTGTGTCCGGGTCTGCTGCCATCTCCCGTCTGCGGATTCTATGTTCGAGATCAAGCGGTCGGCGTGGAGTTGGCGGCGCGCGTCAAGTAGTCCTCGAAGCGCTCGGCTGCCTGGGCCTCGTGCCCGTCGAGCAGGTGGCGGTAGGCGTCGGTCATGTACGCGCTTGAGTGCCCGACGTAATCGCCGATCCGCTCGAGCGAGCGAGCCGGTCCGCCCGAACACGAGCTCCGAGCCGCGGCGCCCGCCGCGGGCCTTGTGCTCGAGCAGGTGTCGGCGCAGCGAAGCCGGGATCGGCACCCGGCGCCTGCCCTCGGCGACTTCGGCGGCACCGGTCCCTCCTTCTCGTCCCAGGAGCGCTCGACCACGATCACGTTCGCCTCGAGGTCGACGTCGCTCCAGCGCAGCCCGCGCAGCTCGCCGCGGCGCAGGCCGGCAAGCGCGGCCGTCCACCACAGGCAGCGATCCTCGATCGGCAGCGCCACGATCAGCGCGGCCGCCTCTTGCGGCGAAGCGACCCGTTCGCGGCGCCCGTTTGGCGACCGGTAGGCGCAGGTTCGTGGTCGGGTTGACGAGCAGCTCGTCGCGTTCGATCGCGTAGCGGCACAGCACTCGCACGGGCATCAGGACGTGTGGATCGTGCTCGGCGAGTGCTCCGCCCCGACGAGCCGGTCGACGAGCGCCTGCAGGTCCGCGGGAACGTCTTGCGTAGCTTGCGACCGTCGCGAGCCGAGTGGACGAACGCCTCGTAGCTTGGCCGGCAGCGACAGGTCGCTGACTTCACGCGAGCAGCTGGTCAGCTGCGCGCGTGTCGAGTTCGGATTCCGGTCGTTCTAGCCATTGCTTCTTCTCTCACTTTCCTTGGCGTAGATCGCCTGGCGCGTGACGCCGAGCGCCTTGGCCATCTCTGTGATCGGGACGTCAACCGCGCGCCCTCGCGCTGGGCCGCATACCTGACAGATGACGCGCCGCCCGAGCCCGTCTGCTACTGCCCTGACTGCGCAGAGCGCGAGTTCGGCCACGACTAACGCACGAGAGGCGCCGAGCGGACCTCGAGGGAGAGAGGTCTGGCCGAAGTCCCGGGTCTTGCCGTCAAACGCCCAACGCCTCCCCCTTCGACAAGAGCTACGCGCAAGAAACGGACCCATCGTTGCATCTAGTCAAGTGGCCGCGCCCGCGTCGCGGTGAGGGGTTGGAGCCCAGACTCCCCCCAACCCCCGCGGACGCGGCCGCGGGAGGTGCGAGCCACTGGGATACGTGCGGGTACGGACTCGGGCTCGCCCGTTCGCCCACCCCGGCATCTGCTCACGCCGAGATCCCGACACCACGGGGTGCAGCTCTGCGGCCAGCTGCCCCGTGGTGCGGGTTGTCCGATGCCGACGAGCCCCGCGGCTGGCGTTGGGGAGAGAGAGCGCTGCGGGGCGAGGATCGACGGAACTCCCCGTCGCTTCCTCGACGGCACTCTGAGTCTTGCACCGCGATCAGCGGCGTCAAGAGGGAGCGGCGGTATCCGTTCCTTTACCGATGTGGCTGGAATTTGGCCTGTTTCGGCCGTGGCGAATGATTCCGGCTGCCGCGAGTTGGCGCGCGCACCGACGCGGCCCAAGAGAAACTCGCCACAGAAGGGACGCTCCCCTCGTCCCTTGACTCCCCTGCGCGCCGATGCGCGCACGAAGATTGTGCCTGGCCTGGAACCAAGAGTCAATTGGCTCATTCGGCCACGTACTCACGGCTGGGCCTTATGGCGGGAAAAAGATGGGCCAGCTGGTCCACGGACTCGAGAACGCAGAATCTGGGAGTCTTGACAAGTGGGGCCGGGCCGATGCGCGCGATGGGAGCACTGGGTTGACGACGGCCCTGATAAGAAGCTGATCTTCTACTGCCCGGAGTGCGCGGAGCGAAAGTTCGGCGGCGGAGGCTGAGCAACCTCCGGCCGGCCCTCTTCGGTCGGCCGGCGCGCTCGGTTACCGGGGCGACCCGGAACCCAGGCGGCATCCTCGGGCGGCGGCGCACTGCGGCGTCCGACCAGCGCGCGGAGCTCCTGGAGAAAGCGGGCGCAATCGGCCCGCAGCTCCTCGGAGACAAACTCGCCCCGAGGCTCAGCTTCAGAC
>JBKPAM010000091.1:0-4540 GCA_046726435.1 Actinomycetota bacterium | reverse complement strand
CGCCTGCCGCTGCGCGCAAGAAGTACGGGAGTTCATGCCCGACCCGGCCGTGGGGAACTGATCGGGCACGTCGACCTAGTCGTCTGCGCGAGCGTCCTCTCCCTCAATCCAGCTAGTCAGGTATTACCGCTACTCCGTAGTCGGGTGAAGGACCCTCGCCTAGGCAGTGTTCGGGGATGTCCACCCGAGTTTGCGGCAGTTAGCATTAACGGCCGTGCGGGAGGGCTCGGGACAGCTTGTCCTTCGCGAGATCGAAGATCGTGATCTCGGCGTGCTGTTCGAGCACTCGACGGATCCCGAGGCCATACGGATGGCCGCGTTCACTTCGCCGGAGGCCGATGATCGACCTAGCTTCGACCGACGGTGGGCGCGGCTGAGGAGCGACGTGTCTACCACGAACAGGGTCATCGAGATCGACGGTCGAGTCGTGGGTCACATTGCGAGCTTCAACTTGGAGGGTCACCGCGAGGTCACCTATTGGATCGGCCGTGAAGATTGGGGCCGCGGCATTGCCACGCGTGCCCTACAGGAGTTCTTGCAGCTGGAGGCAACCCGTCCGCTCTACGCTCGCGCTGCGAGCGACAACGCCGCGTCGATTCGTGTGTTGGCGAAGTGCGGTTTCCTTATCGTGGGCGAGGGGCGCGGATTCGCTCATGGGCGCAACGAGGAAACGGACGAGGTCGTGCTCCGACTCGACGCATGACCCCAACTGCCCTCGGCTGGACGAGCGTGCTGTCGCTAGAGCACAGTTGGGGGTAAACGCAACTCTGTAGTCGGGTGAAGGACCCTCGCCTGCGCGAGCGTTCAGGAATGTACCTCGAAGCGAGGCGCCCCTAGGAGGTCGTCATCGGGCGCGACGCGATCGCGGTCAGGTCGGCGATGATGTCGGCGAGCGGTCGGCTGGCATCCAGCTCATGCGTGCAGCCCTCCCTGAGGAGCGGCTCGACCCCGGCGAGGTCATCCAAGATCATCGCTCGTTCCAATGGAGTCTTCCCGTAGTTGTTCGTCGTTCTGCGTGCGACCCGGTCAAGGATCACGTCAGCAGGGGCGCTGAGCAGGACGACCGCGTTGAGACGGTCGTGGAACTTCGACTGGTTCCTCATGCACCCTTCAACGAAGAGCGAGCGACCATCATCGGAGTCCAGCAGCAGCAATTCTCGAGTCCGCCGGACTAGCACCCGCCATGGTTCGGCTCGTCGCGCTCGGTGACGTTCTCGAACGCTGGCCCCCTCCTGCGTGTTCTTCAAGGCCAGTCCGACAAGGTCACGATGGAAGACGATCGCTCGCTCCATTCAGGTAGACATGGCCGATGTCGGCGACGGACTCGCCGCCATGTTTCACGTAGGAAGCCTATAAGCGGGTACGCCAAGCTGGTTCCGCTTAGCGCACCCCTCGGGAGAACTCTTTGCTGCGCGAGTGTTCGGAATGTCCCCCTGAGATGTCGCCCTACGACGCAGGGCGCTGACGGACGGTAGCCTCGGAGCAAGATGCGGGTGCTCGTAACCGGCGGAAGCGGAGTGCTTGGGCGCGCGCTCCTTCCGCTCCTCGAGGCCGCTGGCCACGAAATCAGCGCACCAGGACCCCAGCGACTGGATCTGCTCGATGCTGGGCAAGTCGGAGCAGCAATCGCACGCGTCCGGGGCGTCTATCACCTCGCGACGCGGATTCCGCCTCCCGACCGCACGGGAGACCGAGAGGCATGGCGCGAGAACGATCGTCTCCGCGCCGACGCATCGCGACTCCTGGTCGATGCGGCCCTTGCTGCGCCGGTCGATGTCTACGTGGTACCGACGGTGACGTTCGTCTATCCGGATGGTGACGTCGACGAGAGCACGCCGCTCAGAGACGTTCCTGCGAACCTCGAGTCCGCTCTCGCGGCCGAACGCGAGGCTGCCCGATTCACTGCCTCCGGACGGCGCGGAGTCGTATTGCGGCTCGGACTACTCGACGGAGCGAGCACCGGTAACGAGAGGCCGAACCCGCGGTACGGAGCGACTCTTCACGTCGATGATGCGGGCCGCGCACTGCTCGCCGCGCTCGCCGCTCCGAGCGATGTCTACAACGTGGTCCGCGACGGCGAGCGGGTCTCGAATACCCGTTTCAAGCAGGCCACGAGCTGGCGCCCGAATTGCTGAGGCTCCTTGAACGGCGCGAGGACTCGAACGAACCCATCCGGAATGTAGTCCTCCTAGAGCCTGACCACCGGATAGCTGGAGGACTCTTAGGTGCGCTTAAGCGCACTTTCCCTAGAGCGGAGTCGGGGGTAATCGCAACTCAGTAGTCAGCGGCAGGACGCCGGGCTGGGCAAGCGTGCGGGAACGTCACCCGAATGACGCGGTGACGCTAGTCGGTAATCGAGCTGGTCGGGAGGCTCAGGAGGATCGCTCGTTTCGCGACCGCCGTGCGAAGAGCCGCCCAATTTGCCGTTGGAACGCCGGCGGGATCACCGGCGCATAAAAGAAGTCATCGGGATACCTCGCGGTGAGCGCAAGCAGGTCGGCGAAGTTCAGTTTCCCGCGTGCATCGACAACCGCGAAGAGGTCCCGAAAGACTTCCGCAATCTGCCAGGCGGGCCGGAATTCAGCGATGAAGTGTGCTCCATCGCCGACAACGGCGAACGTGTGAGGTCGTCCGGGCTGGATCGCGGCCTCTTCACCCGCTTCGACAAGACGTGACGCGCGGAAACCGTCCCGTACGCGGAGCACGCCGTCGCGGACAATAAAGCGCTCCTCCTGGCGAAGATGCCGGTGGAGCGGCCCGCCATTCCCGCGCCGGCCCACATGGACATCAGCCCTGAGGAGGTCGCGACTCGTCTCGAGCACGACGGCGTGCAGGTCGAACACGGGGCTCTCCAGAACGTCCCCGACCTGAGCCAGTTGCCCCGGCTGCGGAACGGACGTCGGCACCGGAAGCCAATGCTAAGGCACGCGTGCTGACGGTGAAGAAACAGGAAGGCCCACGATGGCCGCCGATTAGAGGACGGACGCGTGGCAAGCGCGAACTCGGCCGGCGGTCGAGGAGCAAAGTGGTCAGGTGGCGGTGCGGAGGCGTGCGCGAGCGTCCCCTCGCCTGAAGGCAGTCGCGTATAAACGCTACTCAGTAGTTACGCCGAGGACTCTCGCCTGGGCCAGTGTTCCCGAATGACCCCCGAGGGTCGCGAGGTCGCCTAGGACGTTGGCTCGACGACTTTGGTGACGACCCAGCGGTGCTTGCCGATCTTGCGGTCGCGGACGAATCCCAGCTTCTCGTAGGTCGAGAGGGCGCCGTTGAAGAGGAAGCCGGCAGGAACCGAACCCGCGGCTTCGGGGTAGCCCTCGACCGTGCCGCCGCCGAGACGTGCGATCAGATCGAGCGCTCCTTCGAGCCCTGCCGTGGCGACGCCCTGTCGCCGGTGCCCCTTGCCGACGAAATTGCAGGCGATCCGCCAGTCCGGCAAGGTCGTGAGGCTCTTCTCATAGGCGGCCCGGTTCTTGATCTTCGGCACCTCCTCCGGTGCGCCGAACTGGCACCAACCCACACAGTCGTCGCCATCGAACACAAGGGCCGCATGCGCCCTGCCTGCCCGCACCCGTGCGAGCTTGCGTTCTCGGTTCAGCGCCGGATCGCGGCTGTCATCCGGATGACAGCCCATGCACCAACAACCCCCGAAGACGCCGTTATTCGCCTCGACCAGTCCGGCGAACGCATCCCAGCTCGACCCATCGAGAGCCTTAATCGTGTACCCCGACCCCACGATCAACTCAGCCTAGCCCGCCAGGCCCGCATAGCACTCGGCTGGGCCAGCGTTCTGAAAGTACTCGGCGCCGGATCCGACGGATAGCTTGAGCGCGGGCCGCGTGGTCGGACGCGCGCCCAGGCGTTGCTCGCGGCAGGCTCGTGAACCTCCCATCAGTTGTCCGATGCTGCGTCGTCGCTCGTAAGGACCCAGCTGCACGGCTGGCTCTCGGCTGCTGCCCGCCTGCTCCCGGCCTGCAACCGACCGCTCGTCCAGTTGGCAGTGAGATTGGAACGAACCAGGCAGAGAGGAGCGGATCATGAAGAAGCTCGCCCTCGTTGGAATCCTCTTCTCGGGCGTCCTGATGTCGGCGGCAATCGCCCAGGCAAAGCCCATGGGGATGTCCAACGCCGAGTACCACGCGCTGATCGCCCGGAGCGAGGGGCTCAACCAAAAGCACGGAGTCGACCAGAACTCCCAGCGGCCGCTCGTGAGTGAGAAGCTCGCGGGCCTCGATCTCTCCGCAGCCGCATCGAGCGGACCGCTCGACCCCTGGCAGCAGAACCTGAACGCTCGGGTGAAGTTCAAGAACGCCCAAGTGACCGATCCTTGGGCATTGAACTTGTTCGCCCGTCATGCGTACAACGCCAGCAAAGTCGCCAGCCAGTCCCAGCCCGCCTCCACGGGCGGACTTGACTGGGGGGCCGCGGAAATCGGAGCCGCTTTCGCGTTCGGTGCCGTGCTCGTCGGAGTCGCGAGTCTCGTGACGATTCGGCGGCACCATCGGCCGATCGCCCACTAGCCGACCAAGCGCCAACCTTCGAA
>JBKPAM010000090.1:0-16570 GCA_046726435.1 Actinomycetota bacterium | reverse complement strand
GTCTCGCCGAACCGGCGCCATCGGCGTCGCGCTGACAGCCTGGGACATCTGGCGGCAGATTCCCAAGCAGCACCGCAGGGCGATCATCCGCCAGGCCCGGAGGCAAGGGCCGAAGGTCGCGGCGGCGGTGATCACCTACAGGCGCCGGCGCGCGAACCGCCGAGATCCCAGCAAGCCCTAGGTCCGAAGGCCTCTAAGAGACTCCCAACAAAATGAGCACGAGCCGTCTGGCCGCGCTGGAGGGCGCGATGCCGCGTCCTCGGTTGCGCCCGTACCTTCCAGGTACGAACGCGCCCTGCGTCCTTGCCTCGCACTCCTCCATCGCGCCCAGCCAGCGCGTGAGTCATTCTGTGAGAGCCTCTAAGCGCTCAGCGCTTCGCGCACGATCCGGTCCTGCTCCTTCAGGTGCGCGGTCGGGTAGCCCTCCGACGGGCTGGCTCGCCAGGGACGGCCGACGAACCACAGCCGCACTCCCTCGGGCAGCGCCTCCTCGAGGCGGTGGCGGATCGCCCGCCAGGGGCCCATGTTCTGCGGCTCCTCCTGAGCCCAGACGAGCTCCTCGAGGTGCGGATACGCGCGCACGAGCTCGGCTGCAGCGGCGACCGGAAACGGGTAGAGCTGCTCGAGGCGGCCGACCGCGATCCAGCCGGCCCCGGCCCGGAGCTCGTGCCCGACGAGGTCGTAGTAGACCTTCCCCGAGCAGAGGACGAGCCGCCGCACGGCCTCCGGGTCGGCCGCCGGATCGGCGAGCACCGGCCGAAACGCCCCGTCCGTGAGCTCGTCGAGTGACGAGGCCGCCTGCTTCAGCCGTAGGAGCCCCTTCGGCGTCATCACCACGAGCGGCCGTGCGCTCGGGTCGAGCGCCTGGCGACGGAGGAGGTGGAAGTACTGCGCGGCGGTCGTGCAGTTGGCGATCCGGATGTTCTCCTGCGCCGCGAGCTGGAGGAAGCGCTCCAGGCGCGCGCTCGAGTGCTCGGGGCCGTTCCCCTCGTAGCCGTGCGGAAGCAAGAGCGTCAGCCGTGAGGTCTGCCCCCACTTCGACAGCCCCGAGACCATGAACTGGTCGATGGCGACCTGCGCGCCGTTGACGAAGTCGCCGAATTGCGCCTCCCAGGCGACGAGGGCCTCCGGCGCTGCCACGGAGTACCCGTACTCGAATCCGAGGCAGGCCTCCTCGGAGAGCGGCGAGTTGTGGATCTCGAACGACGCCGTCGACTCACCGATGTTCTGGATCGGGGCGTAGGCGCCGCCGTTCTCGGCGTCGTGCAGGACGAGGTGCCGGTGTGAGAAGGTGCCGCGTTCGGTGTCCTGGCCGGTGAGCCTGACCGGAATCCCCTCGACGAGCAACGTCGCGAAGGCGAACTCTTCCGCCTGGCCCCAGTCGATCCCGCCCTCGTCGAGCGTGGCGCGCCGGCGGTCGAGCTGCTTGGCCAGCTTCGGGTTGACCGTGAAGCCGTCCGGGACGCGCAGCAGCTCCTCGTTCAGTTCGCGGAGCCGGTCGGCGGGCACTGCGGTGACGACCTCGGCGCCGGTCGATGCCGGAATTCGTCCCTCGTAGGCGACGGACGGCGCTCCCTGCCCGAAGGTCGTCTTCAACCGCTCGTGTGCCTCCTTCAGCGTCGTGTCGACACGCTCGACCATGGCCTCCACCTCTTCCTGCGTCACGACGCCCTCGTCGACGAGTGCTTGGGCGTACTGCTCCCGGACGCTCGGCTGCCGCTCGATCCGGGCCGCCATCAGCGGCTGCGTGTAGGCCGCCTCGTCCTGCTCGTTGTGGCCGTACCGGCGGTAGCCGACGAGGTCGATGACGACGTCGGTGCAGAAGCGGCGGCGGAAGGCCATCGCGAGCCGCACGGCCGAGAGGGCGGCTTCGGGGTCGTCGGCGTTGACGTGGATGATCGGCAGGTCGAAGCCCTTGGCGAGGTCGCTCGAGTATCTGGTCGAGCGCGCATCGGCGGGATCGGTCGTAAAGCCGATCTGGTTGTTCGCGATCAGATGGAGGCTGCCGCCGGTCGTGTAACCGTCGAGGTCGGCCAGGTTCAGCGTCTCTGACACGACGCCCTGTGCCGGGAACGCGGCGTCGCCGTGGATCTGAATCGCCATCGCGACTGACGAGTCGACGTAGCCGGTGCGGGTCGAGCGGTCGGTCTGCTCGGCGCGCGTTCGGCCCTCGACGACGGGGTCGACCGCCTCGAGGTGGCTGGGGTTCGAGGCGAGCGTGACCGTGATCTCGCCGGCGGCCGTGCTGCGCGTGCCCTGGGCTCCGAGGTGGTACTTGACGTCGCCGGTGCCTCCTTCCGGGTCGGCGGTCACCGCCTCGAGCGTGCGCTCGCCTTCGAACTCTCGGAGGATCGACTCGTAGGGCCGGCCGAGAACATGGGCCAGGACGTTCAGGCGTCCGCGGTGCGCCATGCCGAGCACGACCTCGTGCCCGCCTTCCTCGGCCGAGAGCATGATCGCGTCGTCGAGCATCGGCACCATCACGTCGAGCCCCTCGACCGAGAACTGCTTCTGCCCGAGGAACGCCCTGCGCAGGTAGCGCTCGAAGCCCTCGACCTCGGTGAGGCGCTCGAGCAGGCGGCGCTTGTCGTCGCCGTCGAGCGTGTGGTGGTAGCGCCGCGACTCGACCACGGTACGCAGCCAGACGCGTTGCTCGTGGTCGGAGATGTGCTCGAGCTCGTACGCGCTCGTGCCGCAGTAGGTCTGGCAGAGCTCCGGGAGCACGTCGGCGAGGGTCTCGCCGGGGACGTGGACGCCGAGGATCGCCGCGGGGATGAGCTGCTGCAGCTCGGGTGTGAGCTTCGGCTCGTACCGCTCGGGCTCGAGCGCGGGATCGCCGACCGGCTCGGAGCCGAGCGGATCGAGGCTCGCGGCGAGGTGGCCGTTCGTGCGGTAGGCGGTGACGAGCGCCATCGCGGCGGCGACCGCGGCGAAGAGGGTCTCGTCGGGTGTCGGGGCCGGCGCAGGAGCCGCAGGCTCGGCCGGCGCCACGGCGGGTGCCGCGGGCGGTGCCGCTGCGGGTGCCGGAGCCGACGCGGGAATCGGCGCCGGGTGCTGGCCGTTGCCGTCCTGGAGCAGCTCGACCAGCCGCGCGAGGCCCGGATGCGTCGCGACCAGCTCGCTCGCCCGGCTCTCGAAGAGCGCGCGCCACTCGCTCGGGACCGCGCTCGGGTTCTCGAGGTACTCCTCGAGCAGGGCGCTCGCGTAGCCCGCGTTGAGCCCGTCCACGTCGCGCACGCTCATGGTGTTTGTTGTACCAACCGGGATCCCTCCCGCGGCGGCGTCCGAGAAAAGGAGCGCCTAGAAGATCGGGTTGTCGGTCACCACTGCAATCGCCATCCCGACCACGAAGCAGATGGACCCGATCACAATCGCATATGCCGCCAGGCGCGAATGCCTGCCGCCGATCGCCGCTGCGATCAGTGCCAACAGGAGCGCGCACGGGATCAGCCGGCCGGGGCGGTAGGCGAGCCCGATGAAGCTCGCGAAGATCGAGAGCGACGCGAGCAGCCCTGCGACCGCCTCGCCTGGGCGCGGCCGGGCCTGAGGCTGGGCGTTCAGCGGGGTACCGCCGCTCGGCGGGCCCTGGCCGGCGTGCGCTCAGGCCCACGCCTCGGCCCCGTCCTCGGATGCCGCCGCGGCGTCCACGGGGCCCGCGGATCAGGCTCGTCGGAAGCGGTTACGTGCGCGGGCTCCGGCGGCTTCGGCTCGGCTCTCACGGCCCAGTAGACGACCAGGCACAGGTAGACGATCGGGATCTTCAAGATCAGCATCATGAAGACGAACTCCCAGACCATCGCGCGAGTGTACGCGATGTGGCGGCGTTTCGGATCTGCACGAGACTGGGCCCCGATTGGGGCCCAGTCTCGTGCCTGTGACGTTTTCCGCTGCTACCGCCAGCCGAGCGCGCCGAGCAACAGGAACACGCCGAGCACCAGTGCCGTCGCGAATCCCCACGCGGCGAGCACCTTCAGCAGTCGGAGCACCTACGACCTCCCGGCGTCCACCCACGTGCAGTAGCCGGCCATGTTGCAGCGCCACTTCTGCCAGTCGTCGTAGTTGATCGGCGGCAACCCCGGCGGCCAGGGAATCGGGCAGCTGAAGTGAACGCCCGAGTTGACCGTCGTATAGAAGTAGCCGTTCCCGCCCGCCGTCTTGTACACGTGCATCGGCGCACCCCAGGAGCAAGCGGTGCCACCCCCGTGGACACCGGAGACGCGGTACGTCTGGTAGTCGTTGAGGTAGCCGCACCACGTCCGCGTCTCGTAGACGCGTTGGTCGTAGGGCCAGTGTCCCCATGAGGTCCAGAGGCTGTTCCACCCCGTCTGGAAGCAGACGTACGGGTTGCCGGGAGCCGGCGTTTTCGGGATCGAGCCCTCCACATCCACGCCGGGTTCCGACGCAGCCTGGATCGCCTCTTCCACCGAGATCCGAGTGCCCGTGACGGCCGTCGCGCCCGGTGTGCCGAACTCGCCTCCGCCTCCCGTGTCCGGCGGATCGGCCCGACCCGCGCCCGCTCCGAGCGCAAGCACCGCCACCGCGACGAGCATCGGCCACAACGCGTAGCGCCTGGTGACCCTCCGCCTCCTCGCGGCTCCTGCCTGCCTTCGTGTTTCCATCGTTCACCTCCCGTCGACTCATGCCGACGGTAGGCGTGGCCGGCGCACACGTGTGAAACGCGTCCGTGTCGAAAGTGCAACATCGTCGCGAGGGGTCATACCGGAACCCTTGCGCGCTGCCTAGTGGCCTTTCTGGACCTGTCCGTAGCCGCCGCCGCCGGGCGTCTCGACGCGGACCCGGTCGCCCGCGAGCAGGCTCAACGTGGCCTTTGCAGGCACTTCTTCGCCGTTCACGAGGTTCCGGCCCGGCAGCCCCCGAGCACCGCCGCGCGCGCCGCCGGGCGCCAGCGCCCGCCGCTCTCCCACGAGCGACAGCCGGCACGCTTCGAGCACGCGCAGCTCACGGACGACGCCGTCGCCTCCGCGGTGCTCCCCCTCCCCGCCGGAGCCGAGCCGAAGCTCGTGGCGCACGACGCGCAGGGGATACGCGAGCTCGAGGGTCTCCGCCGGGGTCGAGAGCGTGTTCGACATCGCCACGTGCACGCCCGAGGGGCCGTCCGCGTCCGGGCACGCGCCCTGGCCGCCGCCGACGGTCTCGTAGTAGGTGAAGCCCTCGTTGCCGAGCGTGAGGTTGTTCATCGTGCCCTGCCCCTGCGCCGGAACCGGCAGAGCCCGGCCGAACGCGGCGAACACAACGTCGACGATGCGGCTCGAGGTCTCGACGTTGCCCGCCGCGACTGCGGCCGGCGGGCGGGCGTTGACGAGCGAGCCCTCGGGAGCCCGAACGCGAACGGGGACGAAGGCGCCGCCCGAGGCAGGCACGTCGGGGTCGGTGAGGCAGCGAACCACGAAGTAGCAGGCAGAGCGTGTGACGGCGAGGGGACAGTTCAGGTTGCCCTCATGCTGGGGCGCCGTGCCGGTGAAGTCGATCTCGAGCTCGTCTCCGCTCACGGTCACGGCGGCGCGGATCGGCAGCTCACCTCCGTCGGCGGGCTCGAGCAGGTCCTCGGCCTCGAAGCGCCCGTCGGGTAGCCGGGCGATTGCGGCGCGCACCAGTCGCTCCGAGTAGTCGTGCAGCTCGTCCATTGCCGCATCTACCTCGGACTGACCGCGCCGTGCGCAGAGCTCCTCGAGGCGCCGCGCCGCGAGCCCGTGCGCCGCGAGCTGGGCCCGCAGGTCGCCACGCCGCTCGTCGGGGTTGCGCATGCGCGAGACCAGCTCCTCGAGCAGCGCCTCGTCGAGCCTGGTCGGCGGGATGACGACGCCCTCCTCGTCGAGTCGACGCGACTCGGCCGGGAGGCTGCCGGGCTCGGCGGCGCCGACGTCCGCATGATGGGCTCGGGTGACCGCGAAGCCGAATCGCGTGCGCGTGACCAGGGTGATGTCCGGCAAGTGGGTGCCGCCCGCGAACGGGTCGTTGAGGATCCAGACGTCGTCCGGGCCGGGATCGTGGGCGCGGACGGCCGCGACAGCGTCGGGCATCGCGCCGAGGTGGACCGGGATGTGCTCGGCCTGGGCGATCATCCTGCCGCGTGCGTCGAAGAGCGCGGTCGAGCAGTCGCGCCGCTCCTTGATGTTCGCCGAGAACGCCGACCGGACGAGCGCGGCTCCCATCTCGTCGGCGATGGAGCGGAGCGCGGCACCGATGACCTGAAGCTCGATCCTCATTTCACACTTTCGGCACGGTCTCGTGACACTCTCGTGAGCCGCAGCGTGCTATTGGTCCCATCCCTAACCCCCACCCACCCCGGGGGAAGCCAGCAGGTGGCTCCGTCGAGCTCGATCACCGACGGGCCGGCAGCTTCCAGTGGCTCGCCCTGCGGGAGCTCGAACGGCGGTGCGGGCGTCACCTCCGCCGTCCGCACGGCGACGAGCTCCACCTGGCGCCCGCTATCGGCGTAGCCGTACCGCGCCTCGTGCGCTCGGTGGAAGGCGGCCGCGAGATCGGGCTGCAGCGGCACCGTCAGCTCGAACGACTGCCCGCGGTACCGCAGGTCCGCCTCCCCGGCCGCCGGCAGCTCGCCCGCCTCCTCGAGCGGGCAGACGTACGAGCGCACCGAGTCGCGCCGCTCGTCGGCGGACGCGAGGCCGAGCGCCGACAACACGCCTGCCGAGTCGGGCACGAGGACGGTCTCGATCCCGAGCTCCTCGGCGAGCGCGCATGCGTGCAGCGGGCCCGCTCCGCCGAAGGCGACGAGCGCGAAGTCGCGCGGATCGTGGCCGCGCTCCACCGAGACGAGGCGCAAGGCCCGCAGCATCTCGGCGTTCACTACCTCGACCGCCTCTGCCGGGTCGATCCCCTCGAACGTGCGCTCCGCCGCCTCGCGGTCGAGCTCGAGCCCACCGGCCAGTTTCGCCGGCAGCCGCCCAAGCAGGAGGTTGGCGTCGGTAATCGTCGGGCGCGTCCCGCCGCGCCTGTAACACGCGGGGCCGGGCTCGGCCCCGGCACTCTCCGGCCCCACGCGCAACGCGCCGCCCGAATCGCGCCAGACGATCGAGCCGCCGCCTGCGCCCACGGTCTGGAGGTCGACCATCGGCAGCCGCAGCGGCAGGCCGCCCACCTCGCGCTCCGAGCTCCTGCCCGCCTCGCCGCCTTCGATCAGGCAGACGTCGGTCGAGGTGCCGCCCATGTCGAGCGAGATCGCGTTCTCCACCCCCGCCTGCCGGGCCGCCCGCGCGGCGCCGACCACCCCGGCGGCCGGGCCGGAGACCAGCGCCACCGCAGGGTGCGACGCGGCTTCCGCAAGCGTCGCCAGCCCACCGGAGGAACGCATCACGAGCGGCTCGGGGAGACCGGCCGCGGCACCGGCGTCGCCGAGCGCCTCGAGGTAGCGCGACACGAGCGGCCCGAGGTAGGCGTCGATCGCGGTCGTCGACGCCCGCTCGTACTCCCTCAGCTCCGGCGAGAGCTCGTGCGAGGCGACCACGCGCGCCCGCGGGAGCTTCCGGCGCAGCTCCGCAGCAACTTCCTGCTCGTGGCCGGGGTGCCTGAACGAGAACAGCAGGCAGAGGGCAACCGCCTCGACGTCCTCGCCGAGCTCCGGGAGCGACTCGAGCTCCAGCGGCTCCAGAACTCCCTCGGGCCCCATCCGCTCGCGGACGCCGTGGCAGCGCTCGAGTGAAACGAGCGGCTCCGGATGCGCCGCGCAAAGGCGGTAGAGGTGCGCGCGGTTCTGTCGGCGCAGGTGCAGCAGATGCTCGAAGCCTTCGGTCGCGACGAACGCAGTGCGGGCGCCCTTGCGCTCGAGCAGCGCGTTCGTCGCCACCGTCGTCCCGTGCGTGAACCGCACGACGCTCTCGGCCCCGACCGCGCCCGCCGCCGCCAGCACCGACTCCTCCTGCCGGCGGGCCGTGGGCACCTTCGCCGTGCGCAGCTCCCCGTCGTCGAGCAGCACGGCGTCGGTGAAGGTCCCGCCGACGTCCACTCCCAGGATCGCCACGGGTGGGAATGTGTCAGAGCGCGGCGCCGTGCGAGGATGGGTGGGTGCCGCGCGAGGGACGACTCGACCTCCCCGCCGGCGGCGTGGTCGCGTGGCGCGAGTGGGGTGAAGAGGCCGGCACACCCGTCGTCTTCCTTCATGGCACCCCGGGATCCCGGCTGTTCGCCCCCGACCCGAGCGCCGCCGCGCGGGTGATCAGCTTCGATCGCCCCGGCTACGGGCAGTCGACCCCGCTACCGATCCCATCGCTCTCGGCCGTGGCGGAGATCGTCGCGCGGATCGCCGACGACCGAGGGCTCGAGCGCTTCGGAGTCGTCGGCTTCTCCGGAGGCGGCCCGTTCGCGCTCGCGTGCGGAGCCTTCCTGCCGGACCGGGTGTCGCGCGTCGCCGCCGTGTCGGCATCAGGGCCCGTCGACGAGCTGGAGCCCGCCCTCCAGAGCCTCAGCGCGGATGAGCGCGAGACCCTCGTGGCGGTTCGCGCCGATCCGGCCGGGGCCACGCGGCTCCTCTGGGAGCACGGCCGGTGGTACGCAGACAACCCGAGCCGGTTCCTCGAGACGGAGCCCGACCCTGCGGACGAGGCGATCCTCCTCGATCCGGCCTTCCGCTCGAACTTCGGCGCTTCGAACGTGGAGGGTGCGCGCCAGGGACAGACGGGGCTGGTCGGCGACTGGGTGGCCGAGGCGTTGCCGTGGGGCTTTCGGCTCGCCGACATCGAGGTGCCGGTCGACCTCTGGGTCGGCGAGCGCGATCCCGGACGAGCGCGGCTCGATGCTCCCGAGCTGGTGCTCCGCATTCCGATCTGCACCGTCCACGCCGACCCCGACGCAGGCCACTGGCTCCTGATCCCACGCTGGGCCGAGATCCTCGAGGCGGCCGTCCGTGGTGGGCGCTAGGCGGCGAGGCCGAGGTTCGTCGCAATTCGGGCGGCGTCGAGCGGGAGCACGGCCAGCTCGGGCGGCGGCCGCCGAATGAAACCGTCGAGGAGGAGCAGGTCTTCGGCCTGATCCGCGGACAGCGTCTCTCCGAGGTCACAGGTGGAGCGACAGGCAGCGAGGCCGGCCTCGAGCTCGAGCCTCGCCCCCGCGCCGGGCGGCAGCGAGCGGACGGCGCAGACCCGGCCGCGATGGACGAAGAACGCCTTCTGCCACCCGGCCTCGCCTGACGGAGCGACCAGGCAGGCCTCGAGCCCGCGAAGCCGCTCCAAACGGCGCAGCCGCTCGACGACTCCTTCCAGCGCCTCGATCCGGTCCCGCAGCCGTCCGGCCTCTTCGTAGCGGAGGCTCTCGGCGAGGTGCGCAAGCCGCTCCCGCAGGCGCGGCAGCGGACCGCCCTCGAGCAGGCGGTCGAGCTCTTCGTCGGAGCACGAGGCGAGCGCCCGGGCCGCGAGGGAGGCCCGCCGGCGGCTCGTGATCGGCCCGAGCGCGGTCGCAGTCTTGGTCACGACGAAGTCGTCGCCGCGGCGCCGCAGGTAGACGCCGTGCTCTTTCCGGCGGCTGCGCGAGTTGGCCGGCGGCTGGAGCTCGCGGATCAGGCGCAGCTCCTCGAGCGCGGCCTCGAGCTCGGAGCCGAGCACGCGCCACTCGATCCGGTCGAGTGCCAGCAGCGCCGCCTCGACCGACGGCCGCTGCCGCTCGCTGCGGAAGTAGGAACGCAGGCGAGCGCGGAGGTCCCGTGCCCGGCCGACGTAGAGCACCTGGCCGTGCCGGTCGCGGAACAGATACACCCCGGGCCGGTTGGGCGCACCGCGGGCGAGTGAGCGCTTGTCGTACACCTTGCGCTTCCGCGGCGCGGCCACCGCCCGAAGCTCCGAGAGCCGCCGCGCCCCGAGCTCCTGCGCCAGTCCGATCAGGTGGACGAGCACCTGGGCCGTCGCCTCGGCATCCGGCAGCGCGCGGTGGCAGGGTCTCGTCGGAACGCCGAAGAAGTGGGCGAGCGAAGCCAGGCCGACCCGGCGCAGGCGGCCCTCGAGCAGACGGCGCGCGAGCGCGGCCGTGCAGAGCGGCGGCTCCGAGAGGCGGCGGCCGTGCACGAGCAGCAGCTGTTGCTCGAGAAACCGCTGGTCGAAGCGGGCGTTGTGCGCGACGAGCAGCTCGTCGCCCGCGAAGGCGAGGAAGCGCGGCAAGGCGCTGGCGATCGAAGGCGCGCCCCGCAGCTCCTCGTCGCGCAGGCCGGTCAGGCGCGCAACAGGCTCCGGGAGCCCGACCCTCGGGTTCACGAGCGACTGAAACGAGTCGGCCAGCTCGAGCCCCTTCACACGGACCGCGCCGATCTCGCAGATGCGGTCACGGCCGGCGGAGAGCCCGGTCGTCTCCAGGTCGAAGACGACGAGCTCGGCGTCCTCCAACAGCGGGTCAGCTCCCTCGCGCGCGAGCGAAACCGTCGCGCCCGCGAAGACGACACGGCTGTCGCCGGCAGTGACGTCGGCGAGAAGCGAGCCGGCCAGGCCGTCGGAGATCGAGGAGGTGGCGAAGAGCGAGCGGGCAGCCTCCGTGGCAGAGAGGGGCCCGCGCTCCTCCAGCGTCTCCACGAGCCGGTCGAGAGCGTCGAGGGCAAGCTGCACCTCTCAGATGAAAGCGAACATATGTTCGCCTTGCAAGTCCCGTGTCAGTCGGGAAGCAGCGGTGTCGTGGGCCCCTGGCCGCGATGGAGGAGCACCGCTCGGGTGACGGCGTCCGAGCCGAACCGGGCACGAACCTCGTCCAGGGCGGCGTCGAGCGCCTCGCTGCTGTGGTGCTCCAGGGGCAGCGCCAGCTGGACGGCATGACCGTCGTCGAGGTTGCTCACCGCGACGCCGACGAGGGTGATCCCCTGCCGCTCGATCAGCGGCACCACTCCCGTGAGCAGGTCCCGCGCCGTCGTGAGGACCGTCTGGGTACCCGCCGTCGCGTGGAGAAGCGTGTGCGAGCGGGTGGCTCTGGAGAAGTCGTCGAAACGCAGCCGGAGCACGATGGTGCGCCCCGCCCGCCCGGCCACCCGCATCCGCCGGGTGACGCGGTCGACGAGCCCGACGAGCGCGACGTCGACGTCGTCGAGGGTCTTGGGCCTGCGCCCGAGTGAGCGCTGGGCGCCCATCGACCCGCGCCGCCGGCGCGCCTGCACCGGCCGCGGGTCCCGGTTGTGCGCGAGCGCATGCAGGTGCCGGCCCGACGCCCGGCCGAGAAGCGCCTCGAGCGTCGGCTCGGCGAGCTCGGCCACCTGGCCGACGGTCGTCAGGCCGAGCTCGTGGAGCTTCCTCGCCGTGACCGGGCCCACGCCCCAGAGTCGCTCGACCGGCAGCGGGTGGAGGAACTTGAGCTCGCGCTCGGGCGGCACCACCAGCAGCCCGTCGGGCTTGGCCACGGCGCTCGCCACCTTGGCAAGGAACTTCGTCCGCGCGACGCCGACGGTGACGGGCAGCCCCACCTGCTCGCGCGCCTCGCGGCGCAGCCGGACGGCGATCTCCCGGGGCGTGCCCGAGAGCCGCCGCACACCACGGACGTCGAGGAAGGCCTCGTCGATCGACATCCCCTCGACCCGGGGGCTCGTGTCGTCGAAGACGCGATAGAGCTCCTTGCTCGCCTCGGAGTAGGCCGACATGCGAGGCTCGACGACGATCGCCCGTGGGCAGAGACGGAGCGCCCGCGAGACACCCATCGCCGAGTGGATGCCGTGCGCCTTCGCCTCGTAGCTGGCTGCGAGCACGACCCAGCTGCCGACGATCACCGGCCGGCCGCGCAGCCTCGGGTCGTCCCGCTGCTCCACCGCCGCGAAGAACGCGTCGACGTCGGCGTGAAGGATCGTCGCTTCTCGCACGAACATATGTTCGCACAACACGAGCGAAAGAGGACCGCCGGGGCTGAGAGGCGAGGCCGGCCCGCCCTCGAGCGGACCGGCCTCGAATGGCTCTCAGGGTGTGACGGTGAACGAGTCGGTCAGCGTTGCGTCCGAACTGTCGCCTGCATAGACGTCGATCGTGCCGGGTTCGACGACGAAGCGGCCGGCGTTGTCGTAGAAGCCCACGTCGCTCCGGTCGAGCCGGAACGACACGGTCCTCGTCTGGCCCGGTGCGAGCGTCACGCGCTCGAAGCCGCGCAGGCGGCGCACCGGCTGTGAGATGCTCGCGACCGGGTCGTGGATGTACAGCTGCACGACCTCGTCACCGCTGCGGCTGCCGGTGTTCTTCACGTCCACGAACGCCCTGACGCTGCGGTTTGCCCGCATCGTGTTAGAGCTGAGCCTCAGGTTCGAGAGCTCGAACGTCGTGTAGCTCAGCCCGAAGCCGAACGGGTACAGCGGCGCGCAGGTCGGAATGTCGCGGTAGCGCGAGTTCCACTTGAACGTGGGATCGCACGGGCGACCTGTCGGCTCGTGGTTGTAGTAGATCGGCACCTGGCCGACGCTGCGCGGGAACGTGACGGGCAGCTTGCCGCCCGGGTTGACGCTCCCGAAAAGGACGTCCGCAACCGCGTTGCCGGCCTGGACGCCCGGGAACCACGCCTCGAGGATCGCGGGCGCGGCCGCCTGAACCTTCTCCAGCGTCAACGGCCGGCCGTTGAAGAGTACGACAACGAACGGCTTGCCGAGCGCCGCGATGCGGTCGATCAGCTCCTGCTGCTTCCCGGGCAGGTCGATGTTCGCGCGCGACTCCGCCTCACCGCTCTCGCCGCGGGTCTCGCCGAGCGCGAGCACGATCTGGTCGGCGGCCTGCGCGGTCGCGACGGCCTGGTCGAACCCCGCGTCCGAGCCGCACTCGTCGTTGGGCGGATCGGGCGGATCGCGGTCGATGATCTGGCAGCCCTCGGCGAACGTGGTGTTCGGGTCCTGAGCCTTGATGCCGTCGTAAACGGTGACGGCGTCCTGGTCCCTGCCGGTCCCCCACCACGGGCCGAGCATGTCGTGCTGGTTGTTCCCGAGCGGGCCGATCACGGCGACCGACTTGGTCGGGTCGAGCGGAAGCGTCCCGCCGTCGTTCTTGAGCAGCACCATCGAGCGGGACGCCGCCCGGCGCGCGGCGGCAACGGCGTCCGGCAGCAGCATCTTCGACTCCGCCGACTGCCAGTCCACGTACGGGTGCTCGAAGAGACCGGCGCGGAACTTCACGCGCAGGATCCGGCGCACCGCGTCGTTGATTCGGGCCAGCGTGATCTCGTGGGCGGCGAGCAGCTGCTTGCCGAAGTCGACGAAGTTCGTGCTCACCATCTCCGAGTCGGTGCCGGCGTTCAGGGCCACGCGGGCCGCGTCCGCGCCGTCGGCGGCGACGCCGTGACCGCACGGGCCGCTGTCGGGGTTCTTGGGCGGACAGGCCCGCAGTTCGGCGACCGCGGTGTAGTCGCTCTCGACGAACCCGTCGAAGCCCCACTGTCGCTTGAGGATGTCGGTCTCGGTGTAGTGGTTTCCGCACCCCGGCACGCCGTTGATCGCGTTGAACGAGCACATCGCGGTGTCCGCGCCCGCGTCGACGGCGGCCTTGAACGGTGGCAGGTAGAGGTTCCAGAGGCGCTGAGTCGACATGTCCGTCGTGTTGTATTCGCGCCCACCCTCGGGCTGGCCGTAGGCCGCGAAGTGCTTCGGGCTCGTTACCACCTTGTTCGGAGCGCTGTAGTCGGAGCCCTGTGCGGCGCGCACCCGGGCGGCGGCCATCACCGACCCGAGGTACGGGTCCTCGCCGGCGCCCTCGGCGATCCGGCCCCAGCGCGGCTCGTGCGAGATGTCGACCATCGGACTGTAGATCTGTTTGATCCCGGTGGCCGCGGTCTCGCGGGCGCCGATCCTGTCGTCCGCCCTCGCCACTGCCGGGTCGAAGCTACTGGCCTCGCCCAGCGGGATCGGGAAGACGGTGCGGAAGCCGTGGATGGTGTCGAACGCGAACAGCAGCGGAATGTGCAGCCGCGACTGCTCCACCGCCACGTGCTGGAAGTGGTTGATCTTCTCCGGGTCGGTCAGGCTGAACACGGCGCCGACGCCCTTCCGCGCCTGGTCGTCGTTGATCTGCCAGTCGGCGAGGAGCTGTAGTTGTTGCAGCTTCTCGTCGAGGGTCATCCTCCCGAGCAGGGCGTCGACCCTGCTCTCGATGCTCCGGTGGTTGCTCTGGTTCGCGGTGCCGCCTCCGGCCGCGACGGCTCCTCCGGCGACGAGCGCGCTCATGACCACGACCGAGCCCGCGAGCGCGAGCCGCCGCCAGCCCACGCGTCGATGCCGGAAGCCGCGTACGTGCTTCCAAGATCTCATCGGTCCCTCCTTCTGCTGATTTCTTGACGGCACTCAGGCGTTTGCCGCCTGAGACGGCCCGCAAACCCCGCCGCGCCTAGGCGAGGCGCTTCTGCCCGATTGCGAGCCCGAAACCGGGGAGCAGCGGAATCCAGCAGGTTCGCCCGAACCCCGCTCCCGCCAGGAGCGCCCGGAACTCCTCGGGACGCTTCCAGCCGATCCAGCCGGGGTCGGCGAGCCACCCGAGCGGTGCGCTGAGCGCGTTGAACCAGGCCGGGCCGGGGTCGATCACGCAGTAGAGGCCGCCCGGCCGCAGACAGCGCCGGACCCCTTCCGCAGCGGCCTGCGGGTCGGGATAGTGATGGTGCGCGAGCGAGCTGTAGACAAGGTCGAACTTACAGCGGAAGGCCCGCGGCAGGCTGCCGACGTCTGCCTGGAAGAACGCACAGTTGTCCGTTCCCCGGCCAAGCGTCGAGGCGTGCGCGACCCTGACCATGCCTACGGCCAGGTCGATTCCGACCGCCTCGCCCTCCGGGACGAGTGCGGCGACGCGCCGAACCTCCCGTCCGGGCCCGCAGCCCGCATCAAGCACGCGGGAGTCGGGCGCCAGGTAGCGGCGGATGACCGCGAGCGCCTCGTCGAAGATCGGGGTCGAGAACGGTCTCACCAGTACCTCGTAGAAGCCGGCCAACTCATCGAACTCTTCGACCAGGTAGCCGTTCTCGCTCGGTTCCTCGAGGAGAACCGGCTCGGGCCGTCCCTTCGAGAAGTGAGGCCCGAGCCCCGGACGCGGAAGGCCGGTGGGCTCCTCTCCGACGGGCGGTCCGACGACTCTGATCCCTCCCAGCCTCAGCGCCCTGGCGGGGTACAGGACGCTCGCGGCGTACCACCACAGCGCGCCCACGAGCTGCGCTTCAGCGAGCTGCCTCGGCCCGAGCGTGCGGAAGAGTCGCACCGCCGTCCAGAGTAGGTGGAATCTCCCTCGTGGCGGCGCGTTTACAACGGCGATGGCGAAACGCTGGTCCGTCGAGCTCGAGCTGAAGGGCGCCGGCGGCGAGCCCGTCGACCTCTGGCGGACGCTCTCCTCCCACGGGGTCGCCGACCTGCCGCCGAACGTGATCGACGAGGACGCGCGCACGCTCGAGACGACACTGTCGCTGCCACGCAACCGGGCGCGGACGATCAGGATCCGCGCCGGCAAGCCGGGGCGACTGCTCGTCGAGGGCGAGCGAATCGGTGTCTCGGACGCCCCGGTTGTGACGCAGGCGGCTCGCCACATCCTCCGGCTCGACGCCGACCTCTCCGCCTTCTACGAGGCGGCCCGCGAGGATCCCGACCTCGACTGGGTGCTCGCCGGGGCAGGTCGGATGCTGCGCAGCCCGACCGTCTTCGAGGACGTGGTCAAGACGATCTGCACGACCAACTGCGCCTGGTCGGCGACGGTGCGGATGACGACCGCGCTGGTCGAGCACCTCGGGCTCGGGGCCCCCGATGGCCGGCATGCCTTCCCGACCCCGGCCGCGATGGCGGAGGCGGACGAGGAGTTTTACCGCGACACGGTCCGGGCCGGCTACCGCGGCGCCTATCTGCGTACGCTCGCGACCGAGGTCGCCGAGGGACGCCTCGACCTCGAGGAGCTGAACGACTCAGAGCTGCCAGACGACTTGGTCGCCGAGCGCCTGCTCGCGCTCCCGGGCTGCGGCCCGTACGCGACCGCGCACATGATGATGCTGCTCGGGCGCTACTCCCGCCTGATCCTCGACTCGTGGACGCGGCCGAAGTACGCGCGGCTGAACGGGCGGAAGGCACGTGACACGACCATCGAGCGGCGCTTCCGCCGCTACCGCGACTACGCGGGCCTGGCCTTCTGGCTGTACCTGACGCGCGACTGGGTCGCGGAGGGCTGAGGGCGTCCAGCCGCCCGCGGCTTCTTCCCGACGAAGGCGAAGCCGGTGAACATCAGCGCGATCCCGAGCAGTTCACCCGCGTAGACGAGCGAGTAGGAACCGGCACGCGACAGTCCGGTCGCGAGCGCGACCACGAGGGCGCCAGCGCCGATCCAGAGGTTCGCGCGAACACGCTGCCGGCGTGCGATCGAGTAGAGCGAGCCGCCGATCAGGAAGAGGCTGCCGAAGGTGTTCAGTGCTACCGCCCACAGGAAGGCGTGGCCGGCGAGCGCCGAGTTCGCGGGTGGGCGTCCGTGCGCGGTCGCGCCGAGGGTGGAGGTGTCGACCCCAGCGAGCGCGACCGCGACGGACGCCGCCGCCGTGGCCACGGCGAGCCCGCCGATGAGCACGTCGCGAGCTCGCCTGGGCAGGAGCAGCCACGCGGAACCTGCTCCGAGGTACGCGACCGTCAGCACGCCGCCGGCGAGGTAGTAGG
>JBKPAM010000089.1:0-27380 GCA_046726435.1 Actinomycetota bacterium | reverse complement strand
TTCGGCTAGCGCGGTCCTGCCCCTCGCGGGCGAAACGGTAGCCAAAGCTCACGCGCGGTACGCAGGGAAGTAGTCCGTCGCCGCCGCGCCGCCGCGGTGCTCGGTCAGCTCGCGGTAGAGCTCGGGCTCGAGCACGCGCTGCCCCACGAAGAACGGCGTCAGCCCGTCAGGCGCAAAGCTCCGCTTGTAGCGAAAGATGCCGTCGTCCTCGCGGTAGCCGCCCCCCAGCACGAAGCGCCGCTTGCCCGCCTCCCTGGCCCAGAGGACGAGGTCGTGCTTGAGCAGGTCGTTCGGCCGCAGCTCGAAGGCGTCTCGGTCGGTCCCGCCCAGGAACGAGTAGATCGTCTCGGCCGAGACCAACACGAGCTCTGACGAGACGACGCGGTCGCCCGAGAGCGCGTGGGCATAGACGAACTGGCCGGGCAGCTCGCGGTGGATGCGCTCGAAGTACTCAGGCGGGAAGTCGTAGCGGTCGTCCGCGTCGCGGCGGTCCATCGTGTGTCGGTAGAGCCGGAGGAAGTCGTCGAGGCGCTCGCCGGTCTCGTCGAGCTCGATCCGGACCTCCGAGCGGCGCGCCTTCTTCACGTTCTTGCGCACCTTGTGCTCGTAGTCCATCCAGAGCTCGTCGGGCTCGCGGTCGAGCTCGCGGACGACGTTCACCAGCCGTTGCGCGCGCTCGCCCGGGTAGGCCAGGAGCTCTTCCGGAAAGAGCGCGAGGCGAACGAACTCGGAGACCACGGCCTCGCCGCGCGCCCAGTCCGCGAACCGGGGCCAGAACTCGGCCGCGGTCGCCTCGGGGTCGGAGCCCCAGAAGAACGGGCCGCCGTAGCCGTACGGCGAGGTGAGATCGGTCGCCCGCTCGACCTCCGGCGGGCAGAAACGCTCCACGGTCAGGTCGCGCAGCAGAAACGGGTAGAGCACAGCTCCGGCGGGCCCGGTCCACGCCGCGCAGAGCGCGCGGCTCCTGTCGTCCTCGTACAGCCTCAGGTAGCCGGGGTGCGCGTAGACCTCGCGTCCCGGCCAGGCCTGCCAGCGCTCGAGCCACCGCTCGACGTCGTCCGGCCCGGTCGACCAGACGTGAAGCTCGCCCGTCGTCAAACTGTGGTCGAATGGAGACGGATGCGAAGCGGGGCGGCGAGGGCGACGGGCACGTGGGCGATGATATCCCCGTCCCGATGAGCTTCCCGAGAACGCGCCGCGGGCTGCGGCTCAAGTACGCGGTCGACCGCGTCCTCGCCGGCGCGGGGCTGGTCGTGCTCAGCCCGGTGCTCGGCGGGATCGCGCTCTGGATCTGGCTCGAGTCGGGCCGACCGGTGCTGTTCAGGCAGGCCCGGGTGGGCGAGGGCGGGCGGACGTTCTCGATGTTCAAGTTCCGCTCGATGGTGCAGGGCGCGATCGAGCTCGGGCAGCAGATGCGGCTGACCGAGGACCCGTACGGGATCGCGCCGGACGACCCTCGCATCACCCGCAGCGGCGAGTTCCTGCGGCGCACGAGCCTCGACGAGCTCCCGCAGCTGGTCAACGTCCTGCGTGGCGAGATGAGCCTCGTCGGCCCGCGGGCGGACATCGTCGAGCAGGTCGCGAACTACACGCCGGAGGACCGCCGCCGGCTCGCGGTGCGTCCCGGGATCACCGGCTGGGCGCAGGTGAACGGGCGGGACGCGATCTCCTGGCCGGAGCGGTTCGAGCTCGACGCGTGGTACATCGAGCACTGGTCGCCGGCGCTCGACGCCAAAATCATCGTCCGCACCTTCACGGACGTCTTCCGCGAGCAGCCCGAGGCGATCGAGGACACGATGAACATCGAGCGGGCGAAGCAGGCTCGGCTGCGGGAGGGCACCGACTCCTAGCCGACCGTGACGACAGGCTCGAGCCCGAGGAACGCGCCGATTCGCTCCGTCTCGGCGTCGAGCTCGGCACGCTGGGCCTTCGTGAGCCGCCGCACCGGAGCGACTTGGAGCTCGACTCGCTTGCCGCGCTTCTTGCGCTCCCACAGGCCCGCCGCGACGCCGTCGACGAGCACGAAGCGCACGCCCGCGGGGCCCTCGTACCGGCCACGGCCGTGGGCTGCGACTTGTTCCCTCACCGGCGTCGGGACGAGGTGCTCGCGCTCGCGGAAGCCCATGACGTACACGTCGTACTCGGGGAGGAGCCGAAGACCCGGCTCGGGGGCGGGAAACCGCGTGTCACCCGCGAGGACGTGCGCACGGTGGCCCTCGACGTCGATCTCCTCCAGCTCGTCGCCCAGGGAGTCGAAGACTGCGCGCGCATCGGCCGGCCTGAACGCCCGTCCGCGGAACCACTCCTGAAACTCGACGGGACCCGACGGGCCGTAGGTGCGCAGATACCGCCTGCAGACTTCGCGGAGCGCGCCATCCTCGTCCACGTCCTGCCAGCCGTCGACCCACTGGTCGGGTCGGACGAAGGTGACCTTGGCTCCCTGTGGCGGCCCCTGGCAGAGCTCGCCGAGGAAGAACGCGAACCCGGAGAGCAGGCGCTGCCGCGCTGCCGGGCCGATGCGTTTCGTGACCTCGTCGGCGATCTCCTCCCGGAGCAGGCAGCGGCCGTCGAGCACGTCCCAGACGGCCGCGCGGACCGCCTTCACCTCTTCGGGGCCGAGCGCCGGATGGAGCACGCCCCCCGGATCGCGCCACTCCTCGAGCCCCTCGTCGGCGGATGCTCGGTTCACGGCCCGCCGCGCCGCGTGCCAGAGCGCAAGCTCGCCCGCCGGGTGCAGGTGAAGCGTTCCGCGCAGGGTCCACGCCTTGACCAGAGACCGTCGCTCCCACAGGGCCTCCCGGATGTCGCCCTGGGCGATCCCGTCGACGCGCGCGGCGAGCTGAAGCTCCGCGGACGCCTGAACCTGCGCGTGGACTCCGTCGAGCTCGCCGACGACCTGGACGAGCCGCTCGGCTCCTGAGCGGACGGTCAGCGAGGAACGCGCGAGGCGGCGTGCACGGACGTCGTCCCAGGCTGCCCAGCGCACCGCTTCAGGCGAGAGCGTCTCCGTACGCGGCGATCGTGGCGTCGGTGACGGCGGGCCACGAGAAGCTCTCGCGGATCCGCTCGCGACCGGCCTCGCCGAGACGCCGTCGCAGCTCACGGTCGGCGAGCAGGCGCTCGAGCGCGCCGCGCAGGGCGGGCACATCGCGCGGCGGCACGAGGACCCCCGTCTCGCCGTCGACGACGAGGTCGAGCAGGCCGCCCACGGCGCTCGCCACCACCGGCCGCCCGTGCGCCATCGCTTCCGCGCACGCGACGCCGAAGCCCTCGCGGTGCGACGGCACCGCGACGACCGCCGCGCGCTCGTAGAGCGGGCCGAGCGCGTGGTGCGGGACGAAGCCGCGCGCCTGCGGCACCTGCTCCCGAAGCGGCCCGTCGCCGGCGACGACGAGCAGCAGCCCGTCCGCGGCGTGAACGAGCTCGAGGATGCCTTTCTCGCGCGAGAGCCGGCCGACGAAGAGCACCTCCGGCGGCTCGGCCTCCTCTCCGACACGCTCCGGCAGGTCGACCCCGCTCGGAATCACGCGCACCTCGCGGGCACCCAGCCCGCGCGCAGCGTCGGCGAGCGCGTGCGAGGCGCACACGGCCAGCCGCGACCTCCGCAGCACCGCCCGGGCCAGCGGCTGCATCCTCCGCGCGAGCTCGACGTCGGTTCCCCAGAGCTGAACGACGAACGGCCGGCCGCAGGTCAGCGCCACGAGGCCCGACGGCAGCCAGTGGGCGTGAACGAGGTCGGCGTCCCGAGCGGCCCTGCGCGCCGCCCGGGCAAAGCTCGCCAGCATCGCCGGCACGAGCGCGGCACGCCACGGCTCGCGCCGCAGGTTCCCCATCACGCCCGAGCCGTACGCGATCCCGAAGTGCCGGAAGGTGGCCGGCGAGACGACGTCCACCTCGATCCCCCGCTCCCGCAGCCGCTCGACCGCGTCCGCCACGAAGGTCCCGGCCGCGTCGCCCTCGTACCGTGGGTACGAGGTGGTGAGCACGACGACCCTCACCGAGTCTCGGACGCCGCGGCCCTCGAGAAGACGATCGGCGTCACCAGCACGAGCAGGGTGAACACGTAGAAGTACGGGAACGACATCGTCAGGTAGAAGACGTTCGCGGCCATCGTCCCGACGAGCGCCGCGGTCATCCCCCAGCCGAGCGGCCGCACCCGCGCGGCCAGCGGATTCCCAACCGCAGTGAGCGCTCTGCCCAGCCGGCGCGTCACGTTCAGCCGTACGAACAGGTATCCGAGGAAGACCGCGAACAGCGCCGTCCCGATGATCCCGCCCTCCACGAGGAGCGCGACGTAGAACGAGTGCGGCCCCCAGTTCGTCTTGCCGGTGACGAACTCGTAGTAGACCGAGAAGTTGTTGAAGCCGAGGCCGAGGAGCGGGTGCTGGTGCAGCACCTGCGGCACGAAGTCGTAGACGGTGAAGTGCCCTGACGAGAGCCGGCTGCTCCCCTGCAGGCGCGAGCTGATCACGACGTCGAAGAAGTGCCGCCGCCGGTAGACCTCGAAGAGCACGGGGATCGCCACCACGAGAAGCGGGAACGCAAGCGCGCGGGAGAAGACCCGGTGCCGGTACGGGATCAGCAGCACGAGCGCGCCGACGACCAGGCCGAGTGCCCCGCTGCGCGAGAGCGTCGTCAGCTCCGCAATCAGCATGAAGGCGAGCAGCAGCCCGAGCGGCACGCGCAGGCGGTGGTCGCGCTCGAGGCGCAGGTACAGCGGTGCCAGGATCAGGATCCCCATCATCAGCATGACGCCGAGGTGGTTCGGGTCGCCCGTGAGCGCGTTGGAGCGGTAGACGCTGACGCCGTTGACCGAGCCGAACACGTTGATCTGGCTCGCGCCGCGCGTCAGCGGCTTCACGAAGAAGGAGTCGAGGTTGTGGCCGGCCTGCGCCGCGAGCAGCTGCAGGATCCCGTACGCGCCGTTGAACGCGATCCCGCCGATGAACCACGCGAGCGTCCGCCAGTAGAAGCGCAGCGGCTTCCCGGCGAGGTAGATCACGCCCGTGACCAGGAAGGCGAAGTGGAGCAGCCACTTGACGAGGCCCTTGCCGTACTGGTCGAGCGCCTGCCCGGTCTCGAGGTTGAAGAAGCCGGCCAGGTAGACGAGCAGGAACGCTGCCATGAAGGCGAGCAGCACCACCGCGGTTCGCGGCACCGGGCCCGCGCCACGCCCCAGGCGGTCGAGCGCGAAGAAGAGCAGGAAGCCGACCAGCGTCAGGTCGGCGAGGAAGACCGTTCCCGCGACGTTCCACTGGACCTTCTCGAACGTGCAGCAGAAGGCCGTTGCGAAGAAGAAGAACGGGACGAGGCGGCTCTCCCGCGGCACGGCGGCCACCCTGGGCTCGACGGCTACGGCGGTCACCCGAGGCTCCAGAGCAGCTCGGCCAGCTCCTCGACGCGCGTCTTCCTCGAAAGCATGCGGCGCTGCTCGTCGCTCAGGTAGCCGTCGGCGAGCTTGCCTGCGCGCCAGCGGGCGTGAAGGCCGACCAGCGCCTCGCGCAGGCCCTGCTCGTCGTCGGGAGCAACGACCACGCCGGCGCCGGTCTCGCGCACGAGGCTTGCCGCCGCGCCGTCCGTCGGTACCGCCGCCAGGATCGGCCGCTCCGCGGCCAGGTACTCGAAGATCTTGCCGCTCGGGACGACACGCCCGCGCCCGGCGGCGTCCGGGAGCAGCAGCAGGTTGGCCTCCGAGTCGCGCTGCAGCTCGAGCGCCTGCCTTCGCGGGACGTACGGGATCAGCTCGAGCCGGCCGCCGAGCCCGAGCTGGTCGATCCACTCGCGGTCGGTCGCGCGGAAGTCGCCGACGAAGCGCGCGACCGCTTCGTCGAGGCCCGACTCGGCGAGCGCGGTCAGGAACGCGCGCGGGCTGCGCTTGCCGAAGAAGCTGCCGGTGTGCGTGATGCGGAAGCGCCCGTCCGGGCGGTACTCGAGCCCGGCGAAGTCGTCGAAGTCGCAGCCGTTCGGGATCACGCGCACCTGGCCGGCCGGGTCGAACGCGCGCACCTCGTCCGCAATCGCCTCCGAGACGGCGACGACGGCGTCCGCGTGGCGTGCGACGAGCTGGACGACGCCCTCGAGCGCCTTCTCCTTCAGGCGCACCGCGGCGCGCTCGAAGCGCCGGTCGGCGTTCTGCACCACGGAGTCGCGCTGGTCGGCCACCCACGGGATCCCCGTCAGCCGCTTCACCGACGAGCCGATCAGGTTCAGCGACAGCGGCGGGCTGGTCGTGAGCACGGCGTCGATGCCCTCCTGCCGCACGATTCGCACCGCGGCCGGGATCGCGGTCGGCGCCCAGGTCACGCTCGCGTCCGGGAGCAGCAGCCGCCGATAGGCGAGCTTGGCCTGCGCGATCGCGAGGTCGGTGCCGGTGAGCCCGTGGAGCTCCTCGGCGGGCAGCCGCGCCCGCGGGCCCAGGTAGCGCGCGCGGTGGACGAACGCCTGGGTCGGCGGCTGCAGCTCCTCGTCCCGGTGCAGCCATTTCGGGTCGTCCGGCGCGAGCACGTGCGTCTCGATCCCGAGCGCAGGGAGATGCGTCGCCAGCTTGAGCGGCCGCTGCACGCCGCCCCCGCCCGCAGGCGGGAAGTACATCGTCACGAGGAGGACTTTCACTAGATCGTTGACGCCACGAGCTCGCGCGCTCGGATGCGCGAGCTGGTGTGTCTGGGCCGCTCCAGCCCATCGAATGCCGGCGAAGCCGGCCTTCGCCGGGCGTCCGCTTCCCGTCGCCAGGCCGTCACCGCTGCCACCAGCACCGCCGACGTCCTGGCGGCGTGCCCCAGAGCAACCAGCTCACGCCCCGAGGCGTGCGATCTCGTGCCATCACCGATCAATCCGGTACAGAACGTACCGCGAGCCGCCGAAGACACGCGGCAGCGCGAAGCTCGTGTGCGGGACGCGCGTGCGGTCGACGAGCAGCCATTGCGCGCCGGCCTTGCGCGGCACCGACAGCGGGCCGCCGTTGCGGAAGAAGCGCACCGCCTCCTCGGCGCGCGACTGGGGGTGGTTCGCGCGCGTGTCGGCGACGTGCGACCGTGGGGCGGCGTTGATGTACACCGGCGCGAAGGCCGCGAGCTCGTACGCCGTGAGCGGGTCGGAGAAGACGACGGCGCCCTTCGGGACCTTGGCTCGCACCGCGTCGACGAGCTGGTGCGGCAGGCCGAGCCGCGAGTTCGAGGCGCGCGTCCAGTGCGAGTAGCCGTGGGCGGCGACCGGGACGAGGAAGAGCACGACCGCCGCCGCCGCGACCACGGGTGAGCCCTCGACCGTCGGGATCCACCGGCCGGCGATCACGGCCACCAGCAGCGCTCCGAGCGCCGCCCCCAACGCGACCCAGGTCAGCACCCCCGGCGCCCCGTGCAGGAAGTGGTACGGCGAGCCGAAGTCGCCCGGGTAGACGATCTGGAGCGCGATCCCGGCCGCCAACGCCACCGGGAGGACGGCCCAGCGGAGGAACCCCGCGAGCACCAGCGCCCCTCCGACGAGCGCGAACGAGCGGGGCGAGAAGCCGATGATGCGGCGCGCCTGCGAGAGCGAGATCGCATCCGCGAAGTGCGGGAACACGAACGGCAGCAGTCCGATCGCGAGCGTCGCCAGCATCGCCCCGAGCACGAACGCGCTCCACATCCGGCGGTGCGCGAAGACCGCGAGCGGCAGCAGCGCCAGAGCGGCGACGGCAATTGCCCCCGCGCGGCCGAAGAGCTCCGGGCTCAGGCGGTACCGGTGCAGCCCGAAGATGTCGAGCTCCCCCGCATAGCCGGAGAACGCGCGCCGCAACTCCGTGTTCGAGGGGTTGTGCGAAGCGGTCTCGCGCACCACGGGGAGCACCCACAGGGCGACTAGGCCCGCGGGGACGATGATCGCGGCGAGCGCGGCGCCGATGTGCGGGAGGTCGTGTCTCACGTCGAGCAGGGCCCGCACGACCAGGAACCCCGCGAGGCCGATCGCGAGCAGAACGGAGTAGCTCGGGTGGACGAGCGCCATCGCAGTCGAGGCAGCCAGGACGGAGGCGAGGAGCGCGATCGACGGCTCGCGCACGTACCCGAACACGAGCGCAAGCAGCGCGGGCAGCAGCAGGATCCGGGACGAGCTCGCCGGCAGCGCGAGCGAGGAGTAGGAGCCGCCGTGGCCCGGCGCAAGCCCGAGGAGGGAAAACTCGGCGAGCGCCGCGGCCGCGCCGGCCCACCGCGAGGCGAAGAGCGTCGTGCCCGCCTCGTAGACGAGCACGAACGCGAGCGGCAGCAGCACCGTCGGCAGGTGGAGGACCACGGACGGAGCCCCGACGTCGGCCAGGCGCGCGATCAGGGCGACCGCCGAATGCCAGAGCGGGAACGCGTAGCCGGGGTGCAGCCCGCCGTCGCGGAACTCGTCGACCGAGCGCAGCGAGAGCGAGTCGAACGCGAGCAGCTTCTGCACCCGGGCGAGGTGGAAGAACGCGTCCCCGTCGTAGCGTGAGACCCACCAGACCGAGATTCCGGCCGCGAGCCCCAGCACGAGCACTCCGAGCGCCCACGGCGACGGCTCGACGACCTGCCGCCGCCACGCGAAGGGGAGCGCGACGAGCGCAACCGCGCAGAGCACCGCGAACGCAAGCCAGAGCGAGCTGTGCACCGCGAACATCAGCGCCGTCGCCCCGAAGAGCGCGGCCATGCTCCACGCGAGCGCCCCCGCGAACCCTCCGACGCCAAGCGCGCGCGAGACCAGCACCCCGGGCAGGAGCACGCAGGCCGTCGCGGCGCCGAGCCGCACCCCGAGCCCGACGCCGTCCGCGGGCAGGAGCCGCGAGAGCGCCAGCACCACCGGCGCGAGAAGCCACGCGACCAGGCTCATCTACGCAGGAACCGCGCGACCTGGACGAGCGCAGGCTTGAGGTCGTCGCGCGCGAAGACGGCGTCGACGTAGGGCGGCCGCTGCGGCGCGAGCGACTCGCCGGGGAGGAGCGTGATCGCCCAGCGCCGACGGTGGCCGTTCGTCGAGACCGGCTCGAGGCGCTCGCCGGTCAGGTCGCGGTACGCGATCAGCGGCAGGTCGACACCGCAGGCCGCAGCGAGGCCGTGCCACTGCCACAGGCGCGGGTTCACCTCGAGGAACCGGTACGAGCCGTCCCGCGCATCGTGCTTGAGCTCCACTTGGGAGAGCCCGTAGAAGCCGAGCGCACGGAGAAGCGACAGTCCCTGCTCGACGACCTCGTCCACCCAGACCGCCTCGCCCACGCGGCACGTGCCCACTCCCGGGGGCGTCTGGCGCAGCTTGCGCCCGCAGAAGAGCCCGAGCGCCCGGCCGTCCGCGGCCAGGTACGAGCCCAGCGTGTAGAGCTCGCCGTCCCCGCCGGGAACGACCTCCTGCACCATCGGCCGGTACTCCTCGGCCCGCGCGTAGGCGGCCTCGACCTCCGCCCCGGTCTCGCAGCGGAATGCCTGCCTGCCGAAGCGACGCTTGAAGCCCTCGGTCGAGGACGGCTTCACGAGCACGGGCCAGCCGAGCTCCTCGGCCGCCGCGCGCGCCTGCTCGGCCGAGCCCGGGTACGCCGTCCGCGGGACCGGGATCCCAGCGCCCTCCGCGGCCTCGAGCTGCGAGCGCTTGTCCTGGACCCGCGAGAGCACCTCCCAGGGCGGGAACGGGTAGAGGAAGCGGTCGCCGAGCCGCTCTGCCCCGCGGGCGATCGCGTTCAAGGGCTCGTCGTGCGTCGCGAAGACCGGTGCTGGTGCGTCCAGCTCGAGCCCGGCCAGAAACGAGACGAACGCCTCCTCGTCCTGTGGGTCCGGCGTCACCACCGCCTCGGCGTAGCGCGAGCGGAACCCCAGCGCGCTGCGCCGGTGGTCGAGCGCGAGCACGCGCACGCCTGCGCGCCCGAACGAGCGGATCGCCGCGAGGCCGTTCACCCAGCCGACATCGACCACCACGGCCGGATTCATCGAACGAGCAACTCCTCGACCGACGACCCTGCGAGCCATTCGGCCGCCTCCTTGTACGTGCGGCCGCGCTCGCCCGGGAAGACCAGCCCGCGCAGCCGCAGCGAGGCCACCAGCAGCCGCCGCGCGCGCTCGGCCTCCCGCGTGCCGCGATGCTTGGCGAGGAAGCGCAGGTGCCCGCGAACCTGCTCGCAGAACATCGGCCCCCAGTTCTGTCGCGTCGTGGCACCGCCGACGTGGACGAACTCCGCGTCAGGGGTGAAGAGCACCTTCCACCCCGCCTGCCGGAAGCGGTAGCACCAGTCCGTCTCCTCGCTGAACATGAAGAAGTCCTCGTCGAAGAGGCCAACCGTATCGGCGGCCTCGCGACGGACGAGCAGGGAGGCGCCCATCAGGAACTCCGCCTCGCGCGGCCGGTCGTACGAGAAGCCGTCGCCGTAGAACGCGTTCAGCGCCCGCGAGCGGGGCGCGAGCTTGCGCAGGAAGAAGTACTCGGTCGCGAGCCGCCAGAGCGTTGGAAAGCCGCGCACCGAGCTCTGCAACGAGCCATTCGGGTTGAGCAGCTTCGGCCCGACGACCGCCGCCTCCGGATGCTGTTCCGCGAACTCGACCAGGTTCTCCACGGCTCCGTCCACCGCCCACGCGTCCGAGTTCAAGAGCAGGAAGTAGTCGCCCGCGGCGACGCGCATGCCCGCGTTGGAGCCCCCGCCGAGGCCCTTGTTCTCCTGCTGGATCAGCCTCGCGTCGGGGAAGCGCTCCCGCACGAGCTCGATCGTGCCGTCGGTCGAGCCGTGGTCGACCACGATTGTCTCGTGGCCGCGGACGCTCTCGAGCGCGCGCTCGACCCAGGGCAGCGCGTTGTAGGTGACGACGACCGCGGAAACGTCAGCCATGGTTGGGCGTCGCGCGGGTGAAGCCGCGCAGGCTCTGCCAGCCCAGGAGCACCGCACCCGGCACGGACAGGCAAAGCGTCACCACGAAGAAGAGGAACCCGGTCGCGAAGGCCTTGTCCGCATCCACGCCCAGCCTGCCCAGGAAGCTGACGAAGAACGACTCGCGCACCGCGATCCCGTTGATCGAGAACGGCACGAGCAGGACAAGGAAGAGGAGCGGCCCCATCACGTAGTACGCCCGCGGCGAGATCTCGACGCCGACAGCCTTTCCGGCGAGCCAGATCGCAAGCACGCGGATCGCCTGCACGACCAGGGTCAGCGCGAAGACGCCGCCCAGCAGGCCGGGGTGGTCGCGGTAGCTGTGGATGCCCTCGTAGGCGGCCCTGATCGGCCGTTCCAGCCGCACGGCCCGCAGCAGCGGCACGGTCTTCGCCAGCAGCGGGCGGGCGCGTCGGGAGAAGAGCGCGACGGCGAGCACGATCGTCGCAATCACGAACGCGCCTTCGATCCAGAGGTAGGGGCCGACCGGGTAGTGGCCGATCGCGAGCAGGAAGCCCACGGCCGCGAGCGCGAGCGTGGCCGCGCCGCCCAGCGCCCGTTCGAGCAGCACCGAGCCCGCGACCTGGCCGCCGCGACCGGTGTGGCGGCGCGCCGTCTCGTAGATGCGAACGGCGTCGCCGCCGACCGCCGTCGGCAGCAGCTGCCCCGCGGTGTACGCGACGAAGTACGCGCGCACGAGCCACGAGAGCCGGTCGTGGATGCCGCGGGCCACCAGGAGGCGCTGCCAGCGCCACGCCATCGGCCAGACGGAGCCGACCATGATCGCGACCGCGATCAGGAAGTAGCCGACGTGCGCGTGCGCGAGCAGGTGCAGCGTCGTCGAGAGGTCGATCTTCCAGACGAGGTACGCCGTGCAGAGGCCCGTGACGACGAGCGTCGCGACGAGCCGGAGAGTCCGGTTCCTCACAGTCTGGATCTAGGCGACTTCGGCATCGGCAGGGCCGAAGCGTACGTACTCGGCCGCGCCGGTCCCGCCGAGAGCCGCGTCGAGGGCGAGCGCATGCAGGTCGACTCCGTGCAGGAGGCGGCAGAGCTCGGCCTCGCGGTCGCTCACCTCCGTGCGGAGCTGGGCCACGCGCGGGCCGTCGACGCCGAGCCGCACCCGCGTCGAGGTGAGGCCGTTCTCCACCCCGACCGCCTCGGCGGCGTGCTGCGCAACCGCTGCGGCCGGGCCGCCGCCGAGGAGCGGCTCGAAGGTGCCGTCGCGCGAGACCGCGGTCACCGTCAGCTCGGCTGCTCCGGAGACTTCCTCGGCGACGCGGCGGCCCTTGCGGTCCGCGGGCCCGACGACGCATGGGAACCCCGGCTCGACATCGTCTCCGACGAGCACCGCCCAGCGCGTCTGAGGCACGCGCGCCTCACTCAGGCGCTCACGCTGGCGCAGCCTCGACGTTGCGAGCACGGCGGTCTCCGGAGACACGCTGTGCGGCAGCCGGAATCGGTCTGCGATCCGCGCTGCCGCCGCGACGGCGTGACCGCAACCGATTACGCCGTGGACGCGACCGGCCTCGACAAGCCGCTCGAGCGCCGGCTCGTCGTCGACCGGCACGATCGCCCGCCGGTCGGCGAGGCGGAACCCGGGCGCGCGCGGATCCGGATCGACCGCGATCACGAACAGGCCCCGCGCGCGGGCGGCGGCAAGGAGCCCTGTCCGCCGCGCGCCGATGACCAGCAGCCTCATCCGGACCCCGTGTTTGCGGAGCACGGCACGGCGCGCCACAATGGGTACATGGCCACGATCCTGGGGGAGCGGGTCGAGGAGCTGAGAGCCGACCGTACGCACGGAGGTAGCTGGATGGCCAGGCGTGCGGTCGAGGCCCTCGCGGAGGTCGCGGCGCAGCCCGCCGCGTCCAGCGAGGCGCTGCTGGAGGAGCTGCTCACCGCCGGCCGCCAGCTCGCGCGGAGCCGGCCGGGGGTCGGCGCGGTCGCCGGGGCGGTCGGCCGGGTGCTCGCTGCCGCGTCGCGAAATGGGCAGCTCGACGTCGAGCAGCTGCGCCAGCTCGTCCAGGAGGAGGCCACGGCGCTGATCGACGGACGGCGGCGGGCGGCGGCCTCGATCGCGATCCAGCTGCGCGAGCGGATCGAGGACGCCGTCGTTCTCACGCATTCCGCTTCGGCAACCGTGCGCGAAGCCCTTCTTCAGGCGTCGCCGAGCCGCGTCATCTGCACGGTGTCCTCACCGCAGGGCGAGGGCCGCGACTTCTCCGAGGACCTGCGTTCGTCGGGGCTCGAGGTGGAGCTCGTCGAGGACGCTCAGGCGCCGCGCTCGCTGGAATGGGCATCGCTCCTGCTCGTCGGCGCCGACACACTCTTCCGCTGCGGGACGCTTCACAACAAGACCGGCACGCGCGCCCTTGCCGAGGCGGCCGCCGATGAGAGTGTGCCCGCGATCGTCGCCTGCGAGGTGATAAAGCTTGCGCCGATCGAGGCGCACGACGACCCTGCGGTGAGCACGGCCGAGGACTTCGAGCTGACGCCGCCGGAGCTGATCCAGTGCATCGTGACCGAGGAGGGAACCTTTCTTCCGGAGGAGATCCGGGCCCTCGTCGACCGCACGCCCTTCCTCAGGGAGGGCTACACGCTGCTTCGCAGCGCGTAGAGACGGGCACGCCGGCCAAGCCGGCACGCCCTCTTATGTCGGCGTCGCAAGCGACGCCTCAGACTCTTGCGCGGCTCCTGAGGACATCCGCATACACGCGCTCGTGCGCCTCGGCCGACGCGTCCCAGGAGAGCTCGCGTCTCGCGCGCTCCGTGCCGCGGAAGGCCTCTTCGCGCGCGCGGTCGTCGACCAGTAGGCGGATGGAGGCCGCGGCGAGCGCCTCGGGATCCTCAGGCGGCACGACGAGCCCCGCGCCGAACTCGCGCACCGTCTCGCCGAGCGAACCGACGTCGGTGACCACAGCCGGGCGCCCGTGGCCGAGCGCTGTGGCGAGCACACCCGACGACTCGATCTTCCGGTACGGAAGGACGACCGCCGTCGCCTGCTCCATCAGCGCCGGGATCGCCGAGTCGTCCACGTAGCCGAGCCTCCACTCGATGCGTGTCGCGACCCCCAGCTCGGAGGCGAGGCGCTCGAGGCCCTCGACCGGCTCGAGCGGGTCGCCGGCGACGACGAGCCGCACGTCGGGAACCTCGGCCGCGATCCCCGGCAGCGCGCGCAAGAGGACGTCGAGCCCCTTGCTCGAGCGGAGGTAGCCGAAGTGGAGCAGCGTGCGCCCGTTCGGCGGGTTGAGGTCGTCGGCGGTGGAGGCGAAGAGCGGATGCGGGATGCGAGCGATCCGCTCCGCCGGGACGCCGAGCCCCTCGAGCTGCTCGACCGCGGCGCTGCCGTGGACGACGACCCGGTCGACGGTCGCGAAGACCGCCCGCCAGAGATCCAGCCGCCGCTCGGTTCGCCGCGGCAGCACGTCGTGGGCGGTGAAGACGACGCCGCGCCGGCGCTGGAGCCGTCGAAGCCAGAGCAGGTCGGCGTCCGGGATGCCGAGCCACTGCAGATGGACGATCTCGGGATCGAGCCTCGAGATCGCGCGATCGGCCCTCGCGAGGTCCGGGAGGTACTCGAGGCCTTTCAACACGAAGCGCGCGCGAGACCGGGGCCGGCGCGCGAGCAGTCGCGCGCTGACGGTGAAGAAGACGTCGTGCCTTCGGTAGCCGTCCGGCTCGGGCGCTTCGCCATGCGCGAAGCGGGCCGCGAGCAGCTCGACCTCGTGACCCCTCCTCGCCAGCGCCGAGGCTAGACTCGCGTCGTACGGAAGCGTGAAGCTGACCGGATCGATCAGGCTCACGCGCACGCCGACGATCATAGTGAGTTGACCTCCGAAGCCCCTCCGTTCTTCCTGGTCGGCAACGACCGGTCCGGCACCACGATGCTCCGGCTGATCCTCGACCGCAGCGACGTCGCGATCCCGCCCGAGTCGATGTTTCTCGCAGATTTCGCGCCCGTGCGGCGGGCCGGCGGGCTGAACGATCCCGAGCGCGCTGCGCGGTTCGCGCGCCAGGTGTGGGAGCACCCGCGCGTTCGCGCCTGGCGACTGGAAGGAGGGCCGCCGGAGGTGCCCGCCGGCCTAAGCCACGAGGACGCGTACCGGTTCGCGGTCTCCGCGCCGTTCGAGGCCTACACGGCGGCGCAGGGCAAGTCGCGCTGGGGCGACAAGACGCCGCTATACCTGCGGTTCGTCGACGAGCTGCACGCGGTCTGGCCCGAGGCCCGCTTCGTCGTCCTCGTCCGCGACGGGCGCGACGTGGCGTTGTCCGTCAAGCGTGTCCCGTTCGGGGCGAACAACGCCTGGGCGGCTGGCCAGACCTGGGCGCACGGGATCCGGCTCGGCCAAGCGGCGGCGCGCAACTACCCCGATCGCGTGCTGACGCTGCGCTACGAGGACCTAGTCGCCGAGCCGGCCCCGCAGGTCGCCCGCCTCTGCGCGTTTCTCGGCCTTCCCTTCGAGGACGACATGCTCGCGATCGAGCGCACCGACCCCGCGAAGATCCACAAGGACCAGGCCGGCTGGTTCACCAACGTCTGGGCCGGGATCAATACGAGCGCGGTCGGGAAGTGGAAGCGCGAGATGAGCCCGCGCGACCAGCGCGTCTTCTCGAGCGTCGCGGGTGCCGAGCTCGCGGCGCTGGGCTACGAGCCGGTCGAGGCGGACGGCGCTCCGAGCGCGTGGCCGTACGCGGCTCACGACGCGGCGATGCGCGGCGTCAACTTCGTCAGACTCCGGGTCGTGCAGGAGCGCGGCCGCGAGATCCGCTACGTCCTCAAGCGTAAGCTCGCCGGCCAGTGGCGCTGAGACTCGAAACCCGGGGGTCTGCCAGCGGGTCCGCTAGCGGGTCCCGGGGGCCTTCTCCCAGACCGCAGGCACCCCGAAGCGCAGGTAGCGCACGAGGGAGACCACCGTGGCCCACGTGACGAGAAGGTAGTAGTAGGCGATCCCCGCTCCGGGAAGCGGGACCTTCAGCCGGGCTAGCAGCGCGAACACGAGCCACGCGAGCTGGACGCCGAGGGCGATCGCATAGACGAGGCTCTGGCCGGCGAGCGGGATGCTGACGGCAAGGAGCACGACGTGGAGCAGCCCCGTCGCGTAGCGCAGGATCCGGTGCGAGACCAGCTCGACCAGGTACACGGGCCCGCCGCCTCGCAGGAAGCCGCCGGTGAGCATCATCAGCCAGCCGTGCTCGAACATGCGCACCTTGCGCCGGTACTCGTCCTCGAGGTCGGTCGAGGGCTTCTCGAAGGCGATCGCCTCGGGATCGTAGACGGCCCGGCGGCGCCGCTGCACGAGCTTGTACGGCAGCGAGAGGTCGTGCCCGAAGCGCGGGTCGACGTCGATGTAGTCCGAGCGGCGCACGGCGTAGATCGAGCCGTTGCCGCCGGTGATCGACCCGAGCTCGGACTCCTGCGCGCGGAGCCACATCTCTAAGCGCCAGTAGGCGCCCTCGCGGTTCGTCCCGTCCGCCCGCTCGAGCCGCAGGCGGCCGCACACGTAGGCGACGTCGGGATCGGCGAATGCGCGCACGAGCAGGCGCAGAGCCTCGGGAGCCCAGGTCGCGTTGGCGTCGGAGAAGGCGACGACGTCGCTCTCGGTCTGCGCGACGGCCAGGTTCTGGGCGGCGACCTTCCCGCCGCGCGGCGCGCGGACGAGACGCACCCGGGGCTCCCGGGCGGCGACCTCTTCCACGATCGCGTCCGTGCGGTCGGTGGACGCGTCCGAGGCGACCACGATCTCGAGCAGCTCGGCCGGGTAGTCCAGCCCGAGCAGGTTCTCGAGCCGCCGTGCGATCACGTCCTCCTCGTCGTGCGCTGCGACGATCACGGTCACGCTCGGCGTGACGTCGGCGGCGCGGACTCGCTTCGGGCGCAGACGAGCCGCCAGTGCCGCGGCGAGCGGGTAGCCGACGTGCGTCCAGACGATGGCGCCCAGGCACGCCCAGAAGATGACCTCGAGCACGACCACGGGCGCGAATTATCCCGAAGCGGGCAGATCCCGGGCCGGCGCCCGGGACCTGCCAGCTGAAAGGAGCGACTAGGCCTCCTCGAGCACCGGCTCGAGGGCCCGTTCTTCCGCCGGCTGCCGAAGGCGTGCGATCCCGAGCGCCGCCACCGAGCCGGCCGCGACGAGGGCCGCGCCGACGTAGATCGCCGGAGTCAGGCCGTCGACGAAGCTCTGACCGGTGCCGTAGCCCCCGTAGTGGGCGAACACCGAGGCCAGCACGGCCACGCCGAAGACACCGCCGAGCTCCCGGATCGCATTGTTGGCCCCGGACGCCTGGCCCTCCTCCACCGGCTTCACGGACGAGAGCACGACGTTCGCCACCGGCGCGAAGTAGAGCGCCATCCCGATCCCGGAGAGGACGAACGGGGTCACCAGCTCGTTGTAGGCGACCGTCGGCGTCGAGACGAACGCGATCCAGGCCAGGCCGGCAGCCTGCATGGCCAGGCCGGTGACCATCAGCGGGCGCCCGCCGATGCGATCGGAGAGCGCACCTGCAATCGGCGCGATGAAAATCGGCATCGCCGTCCAGGGCAGCACGCGGAGACCCGCCTGCAGCGGCGAGTACCCCTGCACCGTCTGGAAGAACTGCGCCAGGAGGAAGATCGAGCCGAACATCCCGAAGAACATCAGGAACGACGCGGCGTTGGCCGCGGTGAACGTGCGGTTGCGGAAGAACCGCAGCGGGAGCATCGGCTCACGGGCCCGCAGCTCCCAGAGCACGAACAGCGCGAGCACCACCGACCCGGCCAGGAAGGCGAAGACGATCTCGGTGCTTCCCCAGCCGACCGAGTTGCCGCGCACGAGGCCCCACACGATCCCGAACAGGCCGGCGCTCGCCAGGCCGACGCCCGGAAGGTCGATTGCGTCGTTGGGCCCCCGGCTCTCGCGCAGGCGCAGCGCCGCGAGCGGGATCAGCGCGAGCCCGATCGGGACGTTGAGCCAGAAGATCCACTGCCAGGAGATGCCCTGGACGACGGCGCCGCCGACGAGCGGGCCGATCGCCACTGCAAGGCCGCTGATTCCACCCCACGCGCCGAGCGCCAGACCGCGCTTCTCGGCCGGAACGGCCGCGCTGAGGATCGTCAGCGTCAGGGGAGTCACGATCGCGCCGCCGAGGCCCTGCAACGCGCGCGCCGCGATCAGGTAGTCGATCGACGGGGCCAGGGCGGCGGCCGCCGACGCGAGCGTGAAGATCGCGAGGCCGATCGTGAACATGCGCCGGCGGCCGAAGCGGTCGCCCAGCGCTGCGCCGCTGATCAGCAGCACCGCGAAGGTCAGCGTGTAGGCGTTCACCGTCCACTCGAGCCCGCTGAGGCTTGAGTCGAGGTCCTTGCGGATCACCGGCAGCGCGGTCGTGACGACGAGGTTGTCGAGCGTCGTCATGAACAGCGCCACCGACGTGATCGCGAATGTCCATAGGGTCTTGGTGCGGTCGCTCATGCGATCTCCTCCTCTCCTGGCTAGTTATTGCTCACTTACTTCGTGGCGAAAAAAACACGGTTACTTCTTTTCCATGCACGCGTCGAGCAGCTGCTTGCCCCACGGGGTCGGATGCTCGAGCAGGTCCATCGACGCGAAGACGTTCAGCAGCATTCCGAAGGCGAAGAAGTCGCGGATTCGCTCCGGGCTCGCAGCGGAGACGCGCTCGACGTAGTCGACGAGCTTCCCGTACCCCTCCCGCACGACCTCCCGCACCTCATCGTCGTCGCAATCCGCGTACGCCTGCATCTGCGCGCGCAGCCGCGTGCGGTCCTTCAGCAGACCCATGTAGGCGTCGCCGATCGCGTCGAGGGCCTCCTCGCCGGTCTTGCCGGCGGCGGCGTCCTGGAAGAGCTCGAGGGTCTCGCGCAGACAGCGCCGGACCGACTCGAGGTAGAGCTCCTTCTTCGTCCCGAAAAGCCGGAAAAGGTAGGGCTGCGAGATGCCGGCCTTTCGGGCGATGGTGTCGGTCGAGGTGCCGTCGAGCCCGTGCTCGCCGAACTCCTCGAGCGCGACGACGAGGATCTCCTCGCGCCGCTCGTCAGCCGTCTTCCGTTCGGTTACTGCATTCACGCGAAGTAAGTTATCACTCACTTACAACGCGTGTCAAGACCCGCTGTCCCGCGAGTAGGCGAGCGGTACGGTGCGCAGGGCAGATGGGCCCGACCGTTCTGCAGCTGGCCTCGACGACGAGCAAACAGGCCTGGTTGTGGGAGACCACTGTCGTCGTCGGCGTGCTGATCGTCCTCAACCTGCTGCTCTTCATGGCGGTCTACGGCCGGCGGTTCCGGGAGCTCCTCCGCGGCCGCCGGTCGGCCCGGTTCCGCAAAAGTGCGACGAACTGCTGGACCAGCTCGCATCCGTGCGCGCGGCAGCGTGCACCATGCTGGGGCGAATCGGAGGCTCGTTTCCCGAGCAGCTCGTGCGCGCCGCGTACGACCGACAGCGGAGCGTTCGCCGTGCCGCCGTCTCCGCGCTCGGCTCCTACGACGCCCTCGAGCGCTTCGGCAGCTCCTCGACGCGCGGGTTCGCACCCGATGCGACCTCCTGGACGGAGGCGCCGGCTGGGCTCGGGCCGCTACGCGTTCAGCGGGTTCGCTGGCACGTAGCGCTGCTTGACAACCTCCGCCTGCACTGGCGGATGGTGGGGAGGTCCCGGTTTGGCGCCGTCGTCCTGCTCTCGCTTCCCTACACGATCCTGTTCGAGGTGCTGTGGCCGATCCTGCAGATCACCGGGTACGTGCTGGTCGTCATCATGATCGTCTTCGACCTCGTCGCCTGGGAGTACGCGATCGCCCTCCTGCTGATCGTGCTCCTGCTCACCCAGCTGCAGACCGCGGGTGCGATCCTGACCGAGGAGATCGGCTTCGGCCGCTACCGCCGCCGCGACCTCGTCCTGATCGGCGGCTGGGCGCTGTTCGAAACATTCTGGTATCAACCGCTCAGCGCGATCTGGCGGGTCTGGGCGACCCTGCTCTGGCTCTTCGGCCGACGGCCCGGCTGGGGACAGATCCCGCGTGGTGCGACGCTCGCGGAGGCGCCTCCAGCGGTCGCGCTGGAAACCGAGCCGGCACCACTGCCGCGTTAGCTGACGCTGTCCTCGGGAAGCGGGATCAGCCGCGCGCGATCCCGGATGTCCTGCAGGACCGTCAGCCCGGCCCTCGCGGCCTCGAGCGAGCGGTCCCAGTCCGCCCGGTAGGCCGGGCTCCCGGGCGGCTGCTGCAGCGCGCGGGCGCGAGCGCGGAGCGCAGTGACAAGCAGCCGCTTGCCGCGGACGGTCTCGCCGGTCGCCCGGTCGCGCGCAACCCGCCGGCGGGCCTCGACGACGAACGCTCGGTAGGCCGCGGCACGGCTCGCGATCTCCGTGGCAGCGAGCCGGCCGAGGCGCCAGTCGCGGTAGGCGAGCTCGTAGGCCGTCATCGCCCGGCTGACCGGCTCGTAGTCGGAGACGAGGCGCTGGTGCTCGCGGTCGAGCGCGAGGAACGACTCGTGCCTGGGCGGAGGCGGCGGCTGGGCGCGCCGCTTGCCGTGGTCGCAGCCGCCGGCGAGCAGCACGGCCGCCAGGAGGGCGTAGGCGCGCCAGTAGACTCGGCGGCCATGAAAGTGCTGGTCACGGGCGCCTCCGGCTTCGTCGGCCGCGCGCTGGTCGACGAGCTTCGTCACAAAGACGGAGCCTACGAGGTCCATCCGCTCGGACGTGCCGATGGCGACCTCGCGGAGCCGGGGATGGCCGACGCGGCGATCGCCGAGGCGAGGCCGGGCGTGGTCGTCCACGCGGCCGCACGGATCGGCGTGGTGCGGTGTGACGACGAGCCCGAGCCGGCGCTCCGTTCGAACGTGCTTGCTACGGCGCTCGTCGCACGCGCGGCGGCGGCCCGCGGCGCACGGCTCATGTACGTCTCGACCTCCGACGTCTACGGCTCGGCCGTCGCGGCGGACGAGGGGACCAACCCGGCCCCGGAGAGCCTCTACGCACACACCAAGCTCTGGGGCGAGCAGGCCGCGGCGCTCTACGCGCCCGAGAGGCTGACCGTGCTGCGGCTCGCGAACCCTTACGGGCCCGGAGTCGACCCTGGCCAGGGCAAGGGCGCGCTTCCGACGATGCTGCGGCAGGCGGCAGCGCGTGAGCGGATCCCGGTCTTCCGCGGCGAGGCCCGCACCTGGTGCTGGATCGGCGACGTCGTTCGTGGGATCCGGGTGGTGCTCGAGTCGGGCGAGGAGGGCACCTTCAACATCGGCGCGGACGGCGAGCCGGTTTCGCTAGCGGATGCGGCGCGCCTGGCCTGCGACCTGACCGGGGGGCCGCCGGAGCTGATCGAGGAGGTCGACCCGCCGCCCGGGCGCGTCATGACCAGGATCTCCATCGAGCGGATGCGCGGGCTCGGCTGGCGGCCCGAGACGCCGCTCGACGAAGGGATGCGGCGGCTGCTCGAGTCGCTACGCACTGCCGCACCTGCCTAGTGCCGATGCCGGGAGCGTTCGTCCTCACCGGCGGGTCGCGCTCACAGCTCGGGCTGCTCGAGCAGGCGCGTGCGCTGGGGCACGAGGTCTGCGTCGTCGACGGGTCGCCGAACGCGCCGCTCCTGGCCGAGGCGGACTACCCAGTCGTGCGGAGCTTCACGGACGTGGGCGGAGTGCTCGGCGAGCTGGAGGCGCAGGGAATCGAGCCGGTCGCGGTCGCGACGATGGGCTCCGACCAGGCCGTGCTTCCGACGGCGCAGCTGGCCGAGCGGCTCGGCCTCCAAGGACTGCCGGTCGAGACCGCGAGAACCGTCGCGGACAAGCGCCGGATGCGGACCGCCTTCGAACGCCGAAAGGTGCGCTGCCCGAAGGGCCGCGCGGCGACGAGTTTCGAGGAGGCCGAGCAGGCGTTTCACCAGCTCGGCGCGCCGGTCGTCGTCAAGCCCGTCGACGGCTCTGCCCAACGAGGCGTCACCGAAGTGCGAGCGGAGAGCGAGCTACCACCCGCGGTCGACCGCGCTCTCGCGGCCTCCCGCACGGGCGCCGCGGTACTCGAGCAGTACCTCGACGGCGAGGAGTACACGGTCAACGGCTTCCTGCTCGAGCGCGAGTACTTCCCCATGAGCGTCACGCGCCGGCTGCTGCACCCGCCGCCGCCGCTCGGCGTCTGCATCGCGCACCGCTACCCGTCGCTGCTCGCGAGCGAGGCGCAGCTCTTTGAGCTCGCGCACGAGGCAAGCCTCGCGGTGGGGCTCGAGACCGGGCCCTCCTACGTGCAGGTGCGGCTGCACAACGGGCAACCCTGGGCGATCGAGGTCGGCGCGCGCCTCGGCGGCGGCAAGGACGCCGAGCTGGCGAAGCTCGTCACCGGCTTCGACGCGATCCGTGCCAACGCGCTCTGGGCGCTCGGCGAGCTGACGCGGGCCGACCTCGAGCACGGCGAGCCAGAGGCGACCCACGGCCAGGTCCGGTTCGTGGTCGCGCCACCGGGTCGAATCGTCCGGCTGGACGCAGCCCGGGCGCTCGCGCTGGACGGCGTCCACGAGGCGGGCTTCTACTGGCGCGAGGGTATGACCCTGCCGCCGCTCACCTCCGGTGCCGAGCGGCTCGGCTACTTCCTGCTTACTGCTCCCGGCGAGGACGAGCTCGACGCGCTCACGGATCGTGCTCTTGCGGCGATCGACGTCGAGATCGCGGTCGAGAGCGCCGTCGTTTGAGGCGTTTGAGGGTCTTACAGAGCCCGATCAACATCGCGGGCGGGCCAGGGGCGATCTCGGCCGGGCTGCGCGAGCTCGGCGTCGAGAGCACGCTGCTCGTCTTCAACGAGCGGCCGTTCGAACGCGGCTTCGACGTCAACATCCGCCTTCGCGACACCAGCCGTAGGCGCTCCCTCGCGGTCAACCTGCCGAAGCAGCTGCGCGCGCTCGCGTGGGCGCTGCCGCGCTTCGACCTCTTCCACTTCCACGCCGGGCTTACGATCGCGCCGCAGAGCCTGACGCTGCCGCTCCTGCGGGCGAGGCGCAAGGGCATCGTGTTCCAGTCGTGGGGCTCCGACCTCCGCAACCGCAGCGCCACGGAGGTGGGCTACCTGAAGCGGGCCGACGCGGTCATCGTCGGCAGCTACCTCACGCGGCGGCTCGCTCCGCGCGGACCGTGGCCCGAGTACGACGTCGTGCACCCCGCGATCGTGCTGCACGACTGGAAGCCGGCGCCGGTCGAGCCGGGTGAGGTCCTGCGCGTCGCCCACGCGCCCAGCCGGCGGGCGATCAAGGGCACGGAGACCGTGCTCGCAGCCGTCGAGGCGCTGCGCTCCCGTGGCGTGCCGATCGAGCTCGATCTGATCGAGGGCGTTCCGAACCGCGAAGCGCGGCTTCGCTACGCGGCGGCCGACGTCGTTGTCGACCAGCTGCGGATCGGCTGGTACGGGATGCTCGCGATCGAGTCGATGGCACTCGCGAAGCCGGTGGTCGTCTACCTCGACGAGGAGGCCGCCGCCGAGACGGAGGAGGCACTCGGCCTGGAGCTGCCCATCGTCCGCGCCGACGAGCAGACGCTCGAGGACGTGCTCGCCGGCCTCGTCGAGCGGCGCGCGGAGCTCCCGGAGCTCGGCCGCCGCAGCCGCGAGTACGTCGAGCGCGTCCACGGCCACGACGCCGTCGCCCGCCAGGTGATCGAGATCTACGAGCGCGTCATGCCCATCAGCTCGTAGAAACCGATCGGCGACCAGGAGAACCCGTGCACCCCGGGCGCAAGCGAGAAGTGGTCGCTCGCGGTGTAGACGGGGATCGCCGGCACGCCTTCGTGGAGCTTCTCGACGAGTCTCCGTTCGATCTGCCACCGCTCGTGGTCGTCGAGCGTCCGCACCGCCTCGCGCATGAGCGCGTCGTAGGACGGGTCGCACCAGCGCGCGACGTTGAAGGCGCTCCCGCAGGGGAAGAGGTCGAGGAGGTTGTAGGTGTCGAAGAGCTTCGAGCTCCACCCCAGCAGCACCAGGTCGACACCCGGGCGGGCGGGCGGGCCTGCGAGCGCGAGCAGCCCGCGCAGGGTCGGAACCGGCCGGAAGTCGAGCGTGATCCCGAACGTGCGGAGTCGCTCGACGTTGTCGCGCAGCGCGGCCGCGATCCCCGAGCCCCCTTTGTCCTGCTCGGCCCAGACCAGCGTGAGGTTCAGCGGCCTCGGCTGCGACTCGAGTTGTATGGGTGCATGCGAGTTGACGGTCGAGGCACCGGGCATCTCCGGCGGCGCGAGCGAGGCCGGTGGGGTTCCAAGGTCGAGATGAGTCACCACCCACGCCACGTACTGCCGCGCGCCGAGGCTCGCCAGGGGCGTGCCGCGCGTGACGAGCCAGAGGAGGCCGGTCGCGAGGGTCGGCAGCTCGCGGGAGCCGTTCGGCGTCGAGCCGACGGTGTCGATCCAGGGCAGCCCCGGCCCTTCGAGCCCGCTCGGAAGGACGGCGTCGGCGTCCTTCGTCGAGTCGCCGAGGACGAGTCTGCTCGGCTTCACGGCGGCCACGTTCCAGTAGTTGAAGTTCCGCTCGAGCACGAGCCGCGCCCTCCCGCGGGACGCGAGCCGGAAGGGACCGCTGAAGACGGTCGCCTGCGGCCGGACGACCGACGCGATCGGGAACGCGGCGAGCTCGTCGAACCAGGGAACCGGGTGCTGGAGCGTGACGCGCAGGGTGCGGTCGTCGAGGGCCTCGACGCCGACCTCGCCGGCGCCCGTGGCGTGGAAGCGCCTTGCGCCACGGACGATCCCGAGGACCGGGCCGGCGTAGGACGCGGCGGTCGTGGGCGCGAGCGCACGCCGCCAGGAGCGGCTGAAGTCGGCGGCCCTGATCGGCACGTCGTCGCTCCAGCGGATGCCTTTGCGGAGGTGGAACGTCCAGACGAGCCCGCCCTGCTCGACGTCCCACGACTCGGCGAGGTCCGGCCCGACACCGGTCCCCGAGAAGCGCGTCAGCCCCGCGTAGAGCTCGTGCGAGACGTTCAGCGACGGCAGGTCGGAAGCCTTCGCCGGGTCGACGGTCGCCGGGACGAGCGGGAGCGTGAGCCGCAAGACGGGGCCGCCCTTCGGAGGTGTCGGGGCAGAGGAGCCTCCGCAGCCCGCCAGCAGCACGACCGCGGCGACGACTAGCCCACGAGCTTTCGCCATACGTTGTCGAGCAGCCTGTAGGTGATCCCGCGGCCCATGCGCAGGAAGGTGTAGTTGCCGGTCGCGAAGACCTGCCCGCGGCCCGCGTGCGACCAGACCATCGCGGCGTGGATGACGCCGTGCTTGCCGTTGATGATCGCCTGCGCCGCGACGACGTGGTCGCGCGGGCCAAGCCCCGGGTCGACGCGGTCACTCTCGGAGGCGGCGATCCCGAATGCCTGGCCGGGGCCGATCCCCGTGTCGCGAAAGAGCCAGCGGACGCGCTCGTAGTCGCGGCCGATCGCGGCGACATAGGGCGCCGTGCGGTCGCGGGGGAAGCAGCAGCCGTCGTATCCGACCCCGGCGAGCGCGAAGTCCGAGCGCCCCTCGCGCGCGTCGTAGTCGGTCATCACGACGGCGTTTCGCTCACGGTCGAGCCGCACCTGCCGGTAGAACGGGTTCGCCTGCAGGAAGACGAGGTTGCCGCCGCCGTCGCGGTAGCGCTTGAGCAGGTCGTAGGTCGCCGGCTCGTAGTACTCGCTGTGGCCGGGGAAGATGATCGCCGCGTACTTCCGCAGGGTGGAGAGCGGCAGGCGGCCCAGCTCGATGTCGGTCACCTGCTGCGTGCGCACCGAGCGGGAGCAGAGCCAGCGCGAGAACGGCAGCGCGGCCTTGTGATCGTCCTCGAGCCCACCGCGCAGGAGCGGACCGACGAGGCTGACCCGGCGCTGGCGCCAGAACTGGTACCAGCTGTCCGGGATCCCGTTCAGGTCGGCGTCGTACGCGTTGTAGGCGCGCCACGTCAGGTAGGGCCAGACGACGAGCGCGGTGTGCGGCCGGGGGCGGTCGAGCGGGACCGGAGCCCGGACGACGAGCGGCGCCCGGAACTCGTCGCGGGCCGGGTCGTGGACCACGAAGTGATAGAGCCCCGGCGGCGCGCCGAGCGGGACCGAGAAGCCTCCGCTGGTACTGAAGGTGGTCTCGACTCCAGCGCGACAGTCCCGCTCGAGGCCGACGCTCGACTCGCCCCGGTCGGCCGAGACGATCAGCGGAACCTTGTCGCCCTGCCGGAAGCTGTGCGTCGAGTCGACGAAAGCGGCCAGCCGCTCGACCCGCACGACCCTCGGGCTCGCGAGGCAGCCGCTTCGCCGCCACGGCGGCCGCCGCACGCTGACCTCCGCAGCCCCGGGCCTCGCCACGCCCTGCGGCGGCAGCAGTCGACCCGCGTCCTTGTAACAGACTGTTACTAGGTACGAGCCGTCGGGCAGTTCGCGGCCGGTCGACGTCGTGCCGTCCCACGTCAGCTCGGGCCCCGTGCCTTCTACCCCTGTCCGGATCCGCTTCCAGCCGACGAGGCGGCCGCCCCAGCCGTACGCGCGCAGGCCGACCTGCGTTCCCGCAGGCGCATTCACCTCCACCTTCAGCATGTCGTTTACGCCGTTGCCGTTCGGGCTGACCACCGCCGGGCTCAGCGAGACGAGCTCCAGAGCCGGATCCGCCCGCGCCGCCGCCCCCGGGACCACCGCGACGACCAGAGCCGCCGCGACGAGTAACGGCTTACGAGCCAACTCTCTGCCGGAGAGCGTGTCGACCGGTCATTTCAGACGGCCGAGCGAGCAAAGCCCGCCCGGCCTGGTCGAGACACCGCAAGCGGCGTCTCACGCTCCGGTTGCCAGGCTCTGCACGGGCTGCCGCTCGCGGTACCACGCGATGGTGCGGGCGAGCCCCTCGTCCAGGTCGACGCGCGGCTCCCACTGCAGCAGCTTCTCGGCCTTGTCGACGTTCGGAATCCGCATCTCGACGTCGGTGTAGTGGAGCGGCCGGAAGACGATCTCCGACTCCGACCCGGCGAGCCGGCGAATCCGCGAGGCGAGGTCGAACACCGTCACCACCGAGCGCGGGTTGCCCACGTTGAACACCTGCCCGATCGCCTCCTCGCGCTCCAGCATCGCCAGCAGCGCCTCGACCACGTCGTCCACGTAGCACCAGGCGCGGATCTGCGAGCCGTCGCCGTGGATCACGAGCTCGTCACCGGCCAGGGCGCGCACCGTGAAGTGGTGAATAGCCCCGCTTCCGACCTGCCCCGGCCCGTAGACGTTGAACGGCCGGATCGACGCGGCGGGGAGGCCGTGCTCGTCGAAGTACGAGTGCGCCAGGTACTCGCCGGCGAGCTTCGAGACCGCGTACGTCCAGCGCGCCTCGCCGACCGAGCCCTGCGAGGTGACATGCGTCTCCTCGACCTTGTAGGCGTGGGTGCCGAAGACCTCGCTGGTCGAGAAGTCGATCAACCGCTCGACCGAGCCGGCCTCCTGTGCCGCCTCCAGCACGTTCGAGGTGCCGATCAGGTTCACGCGCATCGTGCGCACCGGGCTCTCGAGCACTTTGTCCACCCCCGCGATCGCGGCCAGGTGGACGACGTGGGTGGCCCGCTTGGTGAGCTCGCGCAGCAGCGG
>JBKPAM010000088.1:0-15542 GCA_046726435.1 Actinomycetota bacterium | reverse complement strand
CTGCGGCCCCACTCGAAAGCGGGGCCGCAGTTGAGCGATGTCGCAGTTCTACGGGGTAGGGATCGTCCAGAGGCCGCGGCCGTGGGTCGCGGCGATGATGTAGCTCCCGTCGGGGCTGAGTTGGAGGTCGTTCACCGACGCGTTCGGGAGGTTCGTCCCGAGGCGGGTCCACGTTCCTCCGTGCGGGCCGGACGAGATCATCACGCCGATGTCGCTCGCCAGCACGAGGCGGCCACTCGGGGTCGGCACGATGTCGTCGGCCGGTGCATCCGGCAGGTTGCCACTGATGTCGGTCCAGGTCGCGCCTCCGTCGTTGGTCTCGAAGACGTGGCCTTCGCCCGCCGAGAAGGTGCCCGTCCACCGCCGCGAGAAGCCGTTGAACACGGCGTAGACGTGGTTCGGGTGGTTCGGCTCGACGTAGAGCCCCTGGATGAACCGGTTCGGGAAGTTTCCGGCCGGCGGCGCGGGCAGATCCAGCTGGTGCACCGTTCCGCCGTAGTTGGTCAGAATCCCGCGTGCGAACCCGGCGGAGTTGCACGGCCCGCACCAGGCCGCGTACCAGATGCCGTTCGACGCGGCGAGCTGCGTGGTCGAATGGCCGGGGCCGGTGTCACCGACGATCTTCCAGTCGCACGACGAGGCACCGCAGGTCGTGCTCCAGCCCTTGTTCTGGTTGTCCCAGACGAACTCGCCGCCCGCGTACCAGTGCGTCGGATTCGTCGCGTCCGCCTCGAACGGCGCGATGAACCGAGGATTCGGGTCGCATGGACTGGGCGTGTAGGTGAACGCAGCGCACGACGGCGAGATCTCACGGAACGAGTTCGAGCCGGGCGCACCGCTCGAGACGCCGCCGTTCGTCGTCAGCGCCATATCGAGCCCGACGTACTCGACCACCGCCCGGTTTCCGTTGGTGTGGTCGACCAGCGTGTCGCCGCCGTCGCCGCCGAAGGGAGACACCATGGTCGAGGCACCCGGCTGGAGGAGCGACTCGCCGTTGTCCTGCAGGCCGCCCCACAGCGCATCGCCGCCCGAGACGGGGCCGGCATCGGCGTAGTAGTACTGCAGGGTGTTGAGCCCGTCGTTCAGCGCGGCGAAGCTCGCGCTGCTGTTCAGGCCGCGGACGTAGACGCCGCCGTCGTCGCCGACGTAGACGTTCCCGTTGCCAAGCGCGATCGCGTGCTGGTCGGGATGCGTCGTCGGCGGGCAACCGTCAAGCCCCTGCGGCCCCGTCGAGCACGGCAGCCCGAAGTTCCAGTACGGGCCCGCCGCACGCCACGTTGCACCGCCGTTCGTCGACTCGAAGACCTCCTCGAGACCTACGAAGAGGTGGTTCGCGTTCGCCGGATCGACGGCGATGAACTGGTTGTACCAGGCCTGCACTCCGGGGTGGTAGCCCTTCGAGGTGTTCCCCAGTGCCGAGCCGGTGTTGTTCTGAAGGTTCCGCCACTCGGCAACCTTGTTCCATTGACCGGCGAAGTTGCCGTTCGACTCGTAGATGCCCTGGAGGTTCGTCCCGCCGAAGTCCGTCTTGACCTGGTTGAACATCGAGGCCGACTGGACGAGCGCGTAGACCTTGGCGCCGTTCGCGGACCAGGCGATCGAGGTCCGGCCGAGGTCCTTGTCGTTGATCGCGCCGTTCACGGCCAGCCGCGTGAACGTCTGGCCGCCGTCACTCGACTCGAACAAGCCGTTGCAGTTGGAGCCGGCACGCCAGCCGACGACCGCGTCGACGACGCTGCCGCCGGTACCGGGCTTCACGGCAACGTCACTCACGAACGCCTGGCCGTTGACGCCGCCCGACTGCGAGCAGGTGGCCGGGAGGCCGACGCCCGGTGCCAGGACGGGGGTCCAGGCGCCTGTGAGCGTGGTTGCTGAGTGCCGGTAGAGGCCTCGGCTCGTCGCCGCAAGGACGAAGCCGTTGTCCAGCACGAGCCGGGCGATCGTGTGGTTGTTGAGCTCGTCGCCGCCGACCCGGACGAAGTTCGCGCCGCCGTCCTGCGAGTAGAGGACGCCGATGCCGGCGTACGAGTCGGAGCTGGTGTTCGCCTCGCCGGTGCCGACCCAGAGCCCGTGGTTCGAGTCGACGGCGAGTGCGCCGATCGAGAGCGTCGGCGAGTCGTCGGTGAGGGGCTGCCAGGCACCGCCACCGACCTTCTTCCAAACTCCACCGTCGGCCGCACCCGCATACAGCGTCGAGCCGTCCAACGCCAGGGCGGTCATCCGCCCGGCAACGTGCTGCGCGCCGCCGCCCGAGTTCGACCAGACCGGGTCGCGATAGTTGTGAGCGTCGCTGTCGTACGGCTTGGTCGTGACCTCACTCCAGGCCCCTGGGGTCACGCCCATGCTCTTGTATACCTGGTACGCACCGCTGAACGCGCCCGCGTCGACCAGGTCGGCCGGAGCGGTTCGAGCTTCGGCGTATTGATCCGCCTGCTCCAGCACCTCGAAGTTGCCCTTTGCCGCTTCCGTCAGCTTGCGTTCAGACGAGCGCCCTGCGCACTGCCGGCCAGAACCGGCGTGGCCGCAAGGAGCAGCCCCGCGGCCAGCGCGCCGAAAGGCGCGGCCCAAGAACGCCATCGTGAAGAACCGTTCACCGCATCCCCTCTTTCAGTGAGTCGGGCCCTCGTGACCCGGTTGAGGGCCGGACGGTAGCACGATGTGCAAAATCAGAACTACGGACCTATATCGCTTGCCGACAAACGAGTGTTCGTGAATCGGCTGATGCGCCGGGAATAGGTGACTCCGCTCGGTGTCCTTGACATGCAGAACCTCATCCCCCGACAGAGGAGGACAGCATGTCTCGCACGATTCGCGCCGCACTCGCCGCCGCCGCAGTCGGCCTGGCGCTCGCGCTCACCGCCGGCGCCCCCGCCGCGCCTGCCCAGAAGACGGTTCAGGGCACGGTCGGCCCGGGCTTCACGATCAACCTGACGCTGGGCGGCAAGAAGGTGAAGACGCTCAAGAAGGGCGTGCGCTATCGCTTCGTGATCCGCGACCGGGCCTCGATCCACGACTTCCACCTGATGGGGCCGGGCGTGAATCGAATGCTGACGACGGTCGGCTTCGTGGGCACGAAGAGCTACGTCTTCACGCTGAAGAAGGGCACGTACCGCTTCGTCTGCGACCCGCACGCCGACTTCATGCATGGGAGCTTCCGCGTCGTGTGACGCGGAAGCTCCGACCAGGCTCGGCGGAGGCCGGCTTCGCCGGCCGCAGCCGGGCCGGAGCGGCCCAGGCGTGCCAGATCGTGCAGCGGACGCGCGAGATCGTGGCATCAATCATCTAGCCGCCCTCGTACTCGTCGTGGCGGCGCCACCACTGGTACGGCTTCGTCTGCGGGTACCCGGGAGGCGAGTCCTCCCACTCCTCCTGCCGCCCGAGCGGGGTGACGTCCAGGAACGTCCAGACGCTCCCCAGCGCCTCGGTGCCGCGGTGGGTCGTGAAGTACGTGCGGTAGACGTTCTCGCCGTCGCGGATGAAGGCGCTGAGGCCGAACGACTCCCCGTCCTGGTAGACGCCCTCCTGCGGCACCTCCGGGCCGACGCCGAAGTCGACGTTGAAGTCGGTCCCGAACGACGAGTACCACGGGATCGTCCAGCCCATGCGCTTCCTGTAGGCCTCGATCTTCTCGATCGGGGCACGTGAGACGAGCGCGAAGGACGTGTCGCGGGCATGCAGATGGGCGAGGTGGCCGATCTGGTCGACGAACATCGAGCACCCGTCGCAGCCAACGTCCTGGTTCGGGCCGAACATGAAGTGGTAGAGGAGGAGCTGGCTGCGACCGTCGAAGAAGTCGAGCAGCGAGGCCTTGCCCTCGGGCCCGTCGAAGACGTAGTCCTTCTCGATCAGGGCCCGCGGCAGCCTGCGGCGCTCGGCGGCGAGGGCGTCGCGGGCGCGGGTGGCTTCCTTCTCCTTGACGAGCAGCGCGTCCCGTGCCGCTTGCCATTCCTCTTCGCTGACGACCGGTGGCAGGTCCATGGCGCTCCTCTCGCTCACTCGTACTCGTCGTGCCGTCGCGGCCAGCCCTCCGGGTCGCCGTCCCGCCCCTTCGCCGTGCGGTCGAGCAGCTGCCAGGTCGCGTTCAGCGCATCGGTGCCGCGGTCGTAGCAGGAGTAGGTGTGGTAGACGACGCCGTCCTCGAGCGCGAAGGCGCTCAGGCCGTGTAGCTCCGTCCCGCGCAGGTCGATGTCTGCATGCTTCGGCGTTCCGAAGTTGAAGCCCTTGCCGGTCCTCCGCCCCTCCTCCGTGAACACGGAGAAGTCGAGGCTGAAGTCGCCGTCGCCCTGCGAGACCCACGGGAAGCTCCACCCCATCCGGCGCTTGTAGGCCAGCAGGTTCTCGAGCGGAGCGCTGGAGACGGCGACGAAGGTGACGCCGCGCGGCGGGAGGTGGACGGCCGCCCCGTCGAGGCTGTCCGCGGTGTACGAGCAGCCCTCACAGCCTGCGTCCGGCCAACCGTCGACGGTGGGGCCGAACATGAAGTGGTAGACGAGCAACTGCGGGCGCCCGTCGAAGAGCTCGGCGAGCGGCTTCGTTCCCTCCTCTGTCTCGAAGCGGTAGTCCTTCTCGACCGCGACCCAGGGCAGCGCCTGCCGCTTCCGGGCGAGCTCGTCGCTCCGGCGCGTGAGCTCCTTCTCCTCGGCGAGCAGCGCAACCCGGGCGTCCAGCCACTCCTCGCGGGTGCCGACCCTCACGACCTCATCTCCATCGACGGCATCTCCCCGCCGCCCGGTTGCGTCAACCCGGGGACGCTCCCCGGCGAGACCGCGACCCAGATGCCGAGCACGACCAGCGCGAGGGCGAACGCCGGAGTGAGCCGCGGGCCGCGCGGGAGCACCTTCTCCGCGAAGATCGCGGCGGCGACGACCGCCATCCAGAAAAGGCTCATCACCCCCAGCACGAAGAGCACCGCCATCAGCGCCCCGGAGCAGCCGACGCAGTCGAGGCCGTGGGCGAGCCCGCTCCGGAAGGCGCTGCCGGGGTGCCGCGCGCCACGGCACCGGCGGAGGCTCAGGCGCTTCACGGGCGTGAGCTCGTAGAGCCCCGCCGCGACGATCACGCCGCCTGCAACGTACGGCCCGGCCCCCTCCCAGGCGAGCCAGCCGAGGTCGAACGAGGTCACGACCCGGTAGAGCGCGTACGCCGCGAGGCCGTAGCCGGTCCAGACGGCGAGGTACCCCGCCGTGAAGAGCAGCGTCGGCACGTGCCGGGCGAGGCGCGCCACCTGCCGGGCGGCGGGCGCCGCGGAGGGCAGCATCATCGCCGCGGTCATCGTCACCCAGATCCCGAGGTACCACCACAACCCGCCGAGGTCCGTACCCGGGCCTGCGTCCATGCCGCGCATCCGCTCGACCGTCACCGCCCAGGCGGCGACGGCGCCGGCGAAGAGCAGAACTGTCGTGCGGCGATGGGTGGAGAGCATGTTCACGAGCCTCATTTACCAGCTGTAGACGACCCTGCGCGCGGAAACTCATCGCGCGAGACGGCGATCAGCACCGCCGGCTCGCTCCCACGGCTGCGGAGCGCCCGCAGCGCAAGCCCGTCCAGGCAGAGTACGGAACCGCGCCCGAACCGGCAGCACCCACCGCCGACCTCCTCGAGCTCGACCTCGCCGCGGGTGACGACGACGAGCGCGTCCCGCCACTCGGACGCGTTGTAGATCCGCGCCGCACCTGCCTCCATCACCACCGACCGGACCAGGAAGGACGGCGCGTCGTCCATCAGCTCATCAGATCGTCCGCGGGAGACCGAGCGCCTTCAGGAGCGGCTCGAGACGGAAGACCGCGATCTCGGCGACCGCGTCGTCTTCGATGCGGAGGACGTCGAGCACGAGCGGCCGGTACTCGGAGTCTCCCGGCCGCTTGAGGTAGCACGCGATCGCCGGCTGGAGGTTCGCGCCGCCGGTGATGACGCAGCGAATGTGCCCCCACGAGTCCTGGCCCCAACCGCCCTCGACCCAGGCCTCGACGATGTTCTTGCTCCCGACCCACCACTCCGGGCGTGGGTGCAGGCTGCAGAACGCGTCCTCGCGCAGGACGGCGGCCATCGCCGCGGGATCGCCGGCGTCGGCGGCCTCGACGTAGCGCTCGAGCAGCTCGCGCTCCTCGCGGCTCGGCTCGTCGGGCGCCCACTCGAGCCGGTGGCGCGGGAGAGCCTCCTTCATCGTCGCCCGGGCACGCTGCAGCGCGCTGTTGACCGAGGCGACACTCGTGCCGAGCAGCGCCGCGCTCTCGGCGGCCGACCAGCCGAGCACGTCACGGGAGATCAGGGCGGCGCGCTGTCTCGCCGGCAGCACCTGGATCGCCGCGATGAACGCGAGCTCGATCGTCTCCTTCTCGACGACCTCCCGCTCGGGGTCGTCCTCGGCGGTTGGCACGCCGTCGAGCAGCCCGTCGGGGTACGGCTGCAGCCACGGGATTCCGGCGGGGAGCCTCGCGCCCTCCGGAGGAGCCGCGGCTCGCGGCCGCCGTTGGAGCAGGTCGAGACAGGCGTTCGTCGCGATCCGGTACAGCCAGGCGCGCAGCGAGGAGCGCCCCTCGAAGGTGCCGCGGCTGCGCCAGGCGCGGAGGAACGTCTCCTGGACGATGTCCTCCGCGTCCTCCAGCGAGCCCAGCATCCGGTAGCAGTGCACCTGGAGCTCGCGGCGGTGCGACTCGAAGAGCTGAGCGAAGGCGCCCTCGTCCCCCGCCCTCACGGCGGCGACCGTCGTCTCTGCCTCGTTCCTCGCCATCGGATTCAACGACCCCGTGGCGACCGCAGATTCATCGGTGGCCGTCTCCGGCTCGCAGCGGCGACTCGGGCAAGGCGAGCACGACGAGTAGGGCAAGCGCGGCGAGCGGCGCGGCGACCATGAAGACCGCCTGGACGCCGTCGATCAGGCCGCTGCGCGCTGCAGTGTCGAGGCCGTGAATGCCTTCGCCGGACGCGTGCAGGCCGGACTGCGCCGCGAATACCGCGCCGAGCACCGCGGCCCCGATCGCCCCACCGAGCGCGCGGAAGAACCCCGTCGTCGCGGTCGCGACGCCCAGCTCGCGCGGCTCGACGCTGTTCTGGACCGCGAGGACGAGGATCTGGGTGACCATTCCGAAGCCGATGCCGAAGATCGCGAGCCCGACCGCGGTCGTCCGCTGCGACGGGTTGCCGGCGACCGCCGCCAGAAGCGCGAGCGCGACCGTCATCAGCGCCAGCCCCACGAGCGGGAAGACCTTGTAGCGGCCCGTTCGCACGATCAGCCGCCCGGACACCGTCGACGAGACGGTGATGCCGAGCATCGCGGGCACCAGCAGGAGGCCGGCCTCGGTCGGGCTCGCGCCGGTTGTCGCCTGCAGGAACAGGGGAACGAAGACCGTGATCGCGAACAGGGCCGCAGTCGCGAGGAACAGGCCGGAGCTCGCAACCGCGACCACGCGGGTGCGCAGGAGGTGGAACGGCACAATCGGGTCGGCCGCCCTCCGCTCGCGCACGAGCAGCGCCGCGGAGAGCACGACGGTCGCGACGATCAGGCCGGCGATCTGGCCCGAGCCCCACGCGTACCGCTCTCCGCCCCAGATGCAGGTGAGGATCAGGCCCGTCGTGGCGGCGGTGAGCAGAAGGGCGCCGGCGACGTCGAGAGGCCGCGAGGGCCGCTCGGTCTCGGGAGCGGGAAGCCGCGCCGCGAGCCCGGCCAGGGCGACTGCCCCGACGGGCAGGTTGACGATGAAGACCCAACGCCAGCTCGCATGGTCGACGATCAGGCCCCCGAGGAGCGGGCCGACGACCGTCGCGACCGCGAACGCGGCGGCGATGTATCCCTGGTAGCGACCGCGCTCTCGAGGCGCGACGAGATCGCCGACCGCGGCCATCGCCAGCGTCATGAGCCCGCCCGCGCCCGCACCCTGAACCGCGCGCAGCGCGATCAGCTGGTCGATGTCATGGGCCGCGGCGCAGAGCGCCGAAGAGACGACGAAGGTGACGAGCGCGACCTCGAGCAGCCGCTTCCGTCCGTGCCGGTCGCCCAGCTTCCCCCAGAGCGGCGTCAGCGCTGCAGCGGCCACGACGTACGCGCTCACGACCCACGAGACGTCGCTGAGGCTACCGAGGTCGCCGGCGATCACCGGCAGCGCGGTCGCCAGGATCGTCTGGTCGAGGACCGCCGGCAGCATCGCGAGGACGATGGCCGCGAACGGAACTGCAACCGAAGCACCGTCGGCCCGGTGCGGGAGACTCTCGCCTGCAGTCGTATCGCTGTTCATCTCGTTTCCTAGAGTAGCATCAATCTTAGAGTGACTCTAAACTTATACCATCTCTAGCTATGGAGACGCTTCGGGAACGCAAGAAGCAGCAGACGCGCCGGCTGATAGCCGAGACCGCGCGGCGGCTCTTCGCCGAGCACGGGTTCGAGGGCGTCACGGTGGCCGAGGTCGCCCGCGCCGCGGACGTCTCGCAGGCCACCGTCTTCAACTACTTCCCGACCAAGGAGGATCTCTTCTACAGCGGGCTCGAGGCCTTCGAGGACGCGCTTCTCGCGGCGATCCGGGAGCGCGGGCCGGGCGAGTCCGTCCTCGACGCCTTCGGTCGTTTCGTGCTCCAGCCGCGCGGGCTGCTGGCCGCGACCGATCCAGAGGCGATCGAGCACCTCGCCGCGATCACGCGCACGATCACCGAGAGCCCGGCGCTCCTCGCCCGCGAGCAGCGGATCTTCGACCGCTACACGGAGTCGCTCGCCGCACTGCTCGCCGAGGAGGCGGGGGCAGCGGCCGACGCCCTGGAGCCGAAGGTCGCGGCGACCGCGCTACTCGGCGTCCACCGCGCGCTCATCGACTACAGCCGCCGGCAGATCATGGAAGGGGTGCGGAACCCGCTACTCGTGCGGCGCGTTCGGGCTCAGGGCAGGCAAGCCCTCGCGCTCCTCGAGCAGGGGCTTGGGGACTACGCGGTCAAGGGCGCGCGCTGATGGTCTCTCGCGAGGAGGCGCGGGAGCTCGCCCTCCGCCTGCCAGAGGCGGTCGAGCGGATCACCACGGCCGGCCCTCGTTCCGCGTCGCCGGCAAGATCTTCGCGACCCAGTGGGACGAGCAGCACATGAGCGTGATGCTCGACGAAGGCGGCATCCTCACCGCGATCGACAGCCGGCCCGAGGCGTGCGACGAGGTCCGGTGGGGCAAGCGCCTGGCCGCGGTGCGCGTGGATCTTCGCCGGATCGACCGGCAGACGCTCCAGAGGCTCCTCGCCGACGCGTTGGAAGGCAAGGCGCCGAAGCGCCTCCTCGGCTGAGCCTACGGCTAGCCGGCTCGGCGGATCGCCTGGATCAGCTCGGCCTTGCCCATCTTTGAGCGACCGGGAATCCCCTTCTTGCGGGCGACCTCGTAGAGCTGCTGACGGTTGCGGTCCTCGAGCGCGTGCCCCGCCTGCCCGCCGCGCCGGGCGCCCTTGCGCGCCTCGGTCTGCAGAGCACGGCGGGTGCTCTTGGGCAGGTTCGCGATCGTCCCCTTCTTCGTCGCGGCCCGCTGAGCGTTCTTGACGTTGCGCTTCGCTGCTTGTGTCTGCTTGGCCGTGGCCATGCAGGTCGGCTACCCGCGCGGAGCGATCTCAACCGTCAACGTCCATTCGATCGCGTCGCGCGCCAGAGGGAGGCGGCGAGCAGTAGCGCGACCGCGAGGGGGAGCAGCCACCACGCGTTCACGCCGTCGTGCGTCAGCAGCGAGGTGAGCCCGAGAGCGACGGCGACCCCGGCCGCCACCGTCCAGTCGTCGCCCACGATGAAGTCCCACCAGAAGCGCGCGAAGGAGGCGACGTATCTCACGCCTCGGCTCCCGACGGAAGCGCGCCGGACGGTTCGCGCCGCAGCAGGCGCACCAGCACGAACGACAGGAGAGCGAGGAACCCCACCACCCCGAGCAGGGAGAGCTCGTCGCCGGGCCAGTCTGCGCCGGCGCCCTCGGCGGCCCAGAAGCAGCCGAAGCTCGTCAGCAGCAGGCCGACCGCGAACTTGATCGTGTTCTCGGGGACGCGCTCGAGCGGGCCGCGCACGAACACCCCGGCGACCGTGATCAGCACGACCGCCGCGACCGCGCCGGCCACCGCGAGCCCGAGGCGGCCCTGCGCGCTGCCGAAGGAGATCACGATGAAGACGACCTCGAGGCCCTCGAGCAGGACGCCCTTGAAGGCGACCGTGAAGGCGTACCAGTCGAGCCCCGCCCGCTCCTCGGACTCCGCCGTCGCCGCCTGAGCGCGGTGGCGGCCGAAGGCCTCGCCCTCGTCGTGCAGGGCGACGTGCCCGCTGGAGCGGAGGATCGCCTTCCGCAGCCACTGGAGGCCGAACACGAGCAGCAGCGCGCCGACGACGAGCCGCAGAGTCTCGATCGGCACCAGCGTCAGTGCCGGCCCGAGCGCGCCGACGACTGCCGCGAGCGCGAGCGTGGCTGCCCCCACGCCGATCAGCACCGAGCGCCAGCCGCGCACCACTCCCACGCCGAGCACGATCGTGAGCGCCTCGACCATCTCGACCGCGCTGGCGAGGAAGGCGCCCAGGATGAGCAGGACGGTGCCGGTGCTCACGCCACCATCGTGACGGCTAGGCGAGCGGGACGAGGCGGGTGCCGGTGGCCTTGAATGACGCGTAGGCCGTTCCGCCGCGGACAAGGCCGAGCTTCTCGGCCGACGGAGCCGTTACCTCGGCGGTCAGCGGGCCGATGCGGACGCGGACGCGGTTCCCGACCTGCCTCACCGAGGCGATCTCCCCGCCGAGCAGGTTCAGCGCCGAGCCGTCCTCGACCTGAGCCCTGCCGACCACGACGTCCCACGGGTAGACGACCACGCCCACCTCTCCGCGGGCCAAGTCGGTCGAGTAGACGATGTCGCCCGACTGGAGACGGACCCGCGTGAGCCCGTCCTCGAGCGGCTCGGCGTGGCCGCGGAGCAGGTTCGCGCCCGTGAACGAGGCCACGAACGCGTCGTCCGGGCGCGCCACCAGCTCCTCGGGGCTCCCCAGCTGCCGGAGGCGACCTTCGACGAGCACGCCGACGGTCTCCGCGAGCGCAACCGCGTCCTCGTAATCGTGGGTGACGATCAGCGTCGGGAGGCCCAGCCCGCGCAGCAGCTCCTCGAGCTCGGCGCGGACGGTCGCCTTGGTGTGCGCGTCCAGAGCCGCGAGCGGCTCGTCGAGCAGGAGCACAGCGGGGTTCCGCGCGAGCGCGCGCGCGAGGGCGACCCGCTGGCGCTCGCCGCCCGAGAGCTCGCGGGGCCGTGTCGCAGCCAGGTGCGAGATGCGAAAGCGCTCGAGCAGCTCGTCGACGCGCTCCTTTCCGCCGAAGGCGACGTTCTGGCGGACGCTCAGGTGCGGGAAGAGCGCGTACTCCTGGAAGACGAGCCCGACCCGGCGGTCCTCGGGTGCCCGGAACACGCGGCGCTCGACGTCGACCCAGGCCTCCCCGCCCAGCTCCACCCGGCCCGCGCTGGGCCGCGCGAGCCCCGCGATCACGCGCAGGGCCGAGCTCTTCCCCGCGCCCGAGGGCCCGACGAGCGCGACCGTGCGCTCGAGCTCGAGCGCGAGCCTCAGCTCGAACGCGCGAAGGGGGAGACGAAAGTCGGCCGAGAGGGTTGCCACGACAGGCTCAGCTTCAGGGTCAGCAGCAGGGCGACGCTGACGACGACGAGCAGCGCGCCCATCGCCAGCGCCGTGTCGAAGTCGAGCGAGAACTCCTCGTAGATCGCGAGCGGCAGGGTCTGCGTGACGCCGCGGAGGCTGCCGGCGAACATGATCGTCGCGCCGAACTCGCCGAGCGCGCGAGCGAACGCGAGCGCGGCACCGGCCGCCAGCCCGCCGCGGGCGAGCGGGAGAGCGACGCGGAAGAACGACCGCGTCGGGCCGGCGCCGAGCGTGCGCGAGGCCGCGACCAGGTCGGGGTCGACCGCCTCGAACGCGGCGATCGCGGTCCGGACGTACAGCGGGCTGGCGACGAAGGTGATCGCAAGCACGACGGCGGTCTGCGTGAACGGGATCTGGAGGCCGAAGACGTCGAGGGTGGAGCCGAGCAGCCCGGAGCGCCCGAACGCGGCGAAGAGCCCGATCCCGGCGACGGCCGGCGGAAGCACGAGCGGCAGCTCGACGAGGGTGACGAGCGCGAACCTGCCCCGGAAGCGCCGGGTGGCGAGGAGGTACGCAAGCGGCGTGCCGAAGAGCAGGATCAGCGCCTCCGCGATCAGCGTGGTCTTCGCGCTGACGACGAGCGCATCGGTCACGACTCCCGTCGAGAGGAGGTGGAGGAGCCGCCCGAGCGGCACCCGCGTGAACATCGCGACCAGAGGAAGGGCCAGGAACGCGAGCGCCACCGCTGCGGCCCCGAAGAAGAGCGCGGCGAGGATCGACCGCCGCATCGGCTACCGCTTCGGCTTGACGCGCGGGAGGAAGCCGTACCGAAGCAGGATCCTCTGCCCGGCCTTCCCGAGCACGCGCTTGACGAAGACGCGCGCCGCCGGCTTGTGCGAGCTCGCCGCGACCACGCAGATGCCGTACTGGACCTTTGGCTGCGCCCAGGCGGGGATCTTCAGAGCGAGAACCTTGCGCGGTACCGTGCGTGCGTCGGTGGAGTACACGAAGCCGCCGTCGGCCTCGTTCAGGGCGACCTTGGCCAGCACCTCGCGGACGTCGTGCTCGCGGCTGACGACGTGGGAGAGAACGCTGGTCAGGTTCATCCGCTTCAGCACCTGAAGCGTGTACGAGCCGACGGGGACGCCCGGCGCCGCGATCACGAGCTTGACCCCGGCCTTGCGGAGGTCGTAGACGCTGCGGATGTGAGCCGGGTTCGACCTCGGCACGATCAGGACGAGCCGGTTCCTCGTGAAGACGACCGGCTTCCAGCAGAGCTTGTCCTTGTAGAGGGCAGCCGGCAGCGTCATGTTCGCCGAGGCGAACACGTCGGCCGGTGCGCCGAGGCGAATCTGCGCGGCGAGGGCGTTCGAGCCTCCGAACGAGTACTTCGCGGAGCGGTCGATCTTCGGGAACGCGTCCGTGAGCGAGGCGGCGGCGAAGACTGTCACGTTCGCCCGCTGGCCGTCAGGGCGCGCGGAGGCACCTCCCGCGACGAGCGCGGCCACGGCCAGCACTGCGGCGAGCATGCGTCTCACGAGCCCTGCACCATCACGGAGGTCGCCTTCACGACCGCCGTCGCCGCCCTGCCCAGCTCGAGCCCCAGCTCCTCGACCGCGTCGGCCGTGACGATCGCGACGACGCGCGCGGGGTCGTCGACGACCAGCTCGACCTGCGCCATCAGGCCCTCGACCTTGACCTCGGTGACCGTGCCGCGTAGGCGGTTCCGGGCGCTGAAGTGCGCCTCGTGCTCACCGCTGAGCCGCTCGACCTCGGCGGCCGAGACGAGGCGCCGGTTCCTGCTGTCGCGCGTCGTCTCGATCCTGCCGGCGCGGTCCCAGCGGCGCAGCGTGTCGAGGCTGATGCCCAGTCGCTTCGCCGCCTCGCTCGCTGTGAAGACCTGTCTCGGCATCGTCGTCAGGCGGTGAACGCGTCCAGTGCGTTCGAGGCTCGATCGATCGTCAGGAAACGCGGGAGAGCCGGCCCGATCCGCTGGCCGCGGGCCTCGCCGGTGAAGACGCTGAGGTGTTGCGCCTCGCACGCGGCGATCCGGGCCGCGGTGAGCTTCGATTCGCTCGCCTCGAATCCGGCGACTGCGCCCAGGTAGGCGCCGAGGAAGAGCGATTCGAGACGCGCCCCCAGGCCCGCGAGCGACGCGCGGCGGCCGAACGCCCTCCGCGGGTAGCTGAAGTCGATGTCGGCAGCGGTCAGGGGCGTCGCCCCCGCGGCGAGCAAGATCGCGCCCACGGCGCGGTAGTGCTTGCGCTCGTCCGTCAGCGAGCGCTTCAGCCCGGCGGCCGCGGCAGAGCCCGGCTGGGGGGAGCGAAGGGCGCGTTGGTAGAAGTCGATCGCGAGCAGCTCCGCCGCGACGAGCAGCCGCGCGTAGGCCAGGTCGTTGTCCGACGGCACGGCGGCACGCGCCCCCGCGGGAAGGGCGCCCGCGAGCAGGATGGCTGCACCGCCGCCGCCTCCGCGCCGCAGGAGCTCGGCTCGACTCAGGCCGCTCACGCGCTGGATACTAAGGCATTGCCTAGGCTCGATGCGGCCAGCGCCGCAGCAGCCGATGAAGCGTGCGTCCCGGGATGCCCAGGTACAGCGCCGTCGCGAGGTAGAGGGCGACGGCCACGGTCGGAAGCAGGAAGCTCACCGCGATTCCGATCCCGTAGAGCAGGAAGCTCGGCTGATGCGTCAGCGCCGCCTCGACGGCGTCGGCCTCGACCTCGTCACGCACGAGCCGGCGATGCTCGGCCGCGTAGCGCACGAAGGCCGTCAACGCGAGGCTGAGCGCGAGCAGCGTGAGCCCGTAGAAGACGACGGCCACTCGCTCGGGGTCGGTCTCGCCGATGAACTCCGAGACGAGCTTCGTCGGGAACGGGAGAAACGACGCGAGCAGGAGCACCAGCAGGTTGAGGCGGTAGAGCGTCTCGTCCGCGGTCCGCAGAGAGCCGGTGATCGCAGAGTGCTGGAGCCAAATCACCCCGATCGTGAGGAAGCTCGTCACGTATGCGAGGTAGGAGGGCCACTCGTGCAGGATCGAGTGCAGCAGGTGCTTCTCGGCGCCCGCTTCCACGCTCAGCTCGAGCACCAGCAAGGTGATCGCGATCGCGAAGACGCCGTCGCTGAACGCCTCCAGGCGACCGAGCGGGAGCTCGCCCAGGGTTGACTGCGCGCTTTCGGCGACCTGCTGGTCAGGCGACGACGGCACGGTTGTCGAGCGACGTTACTTGCCGACGTGGACGAACACGACGTGCGGGGCCGAGCTCGAGGCGCGGTTCTGGTAGCCGCAGCGCGAGTCGACGTTTCCCTCGATCGTCTTGAAGCGGCCCTTCGTCCCTGACTTGAACATGCCGACGTGGTTGTCGTCGCTCGCGAAGTTGGAGCCGTCCCAGTCGAAGCAGACGAGGTCGCCCGGCTTCGGGTCGAGCGTCACGGTTAGGCCGCCCTGGCCCGCGCGCGCCATGCCGACGATGGTCGGGACGTACTGGTAGTTGCTCCCGCGGCTGAACGCCTTCGAGCCGGCGAGGAGATAGGCCTTCGAGACGGTGCGGGCGCACCACGCGCCGTCGCCGCGGCCCCACCAGCTGTTGATCTCGGGCACGTGATTCGAGCCGACCGGCTGCTCGACGAGCCCGACGAACTTCTCCATCTGTGCCAGCGCCTTCTCGCGCAGCGGCGTCGCCTGAGCGTCCTTCCGGCGGCGTGCGATCCGCTGCTTCGCCGCCGGCACGGGCTTCGTCGTCCCGAGCAGCAGCTTCTCCAGGTCGGGACCGAAGGTCTGCACCGGCTTCGCGTAGCCGAGCCAGTACTTGGCGCGATAGCAGGCCTGTGCGGTCAGCGGACCGAAGTCACCGTCGGGCTTGGCCTTGAAGTAGCCGTTCTTCTTCAGCAGCCGCTGTGCGTACTCGACGTCCTTGCCTGTCATGTGGGGCGAGGTGAGTGCCAGCGTTCTCTTCATCGCAAACAGGACGCGCCCGGCC